>JASFYZ010000303.1:0-7282 GCA_045046665.1 Desulfobacterium sp. | reverse complement strand
AATAGTGAAAATATTAAAAAGTACATTGAAAGTTATGAGACTCTTAATCAGTCCGAAGGCGCTTTGATAAAAATGGAGTCAGACATGAATTTAACCATGCAGAAGATGAACGATCTGATGGGAGAAGAGCTGTGGATGGGGGACGATGTCGTAAATAATTCCAAAGTTTTGTTTGCAGAAATTACGCGATATCAGCTCCAAAAACAGGAGCCAATTTATCTGGCCATAAAGGATCTATCTCTGAAGCAACAAGAAAAAACAAAAAAATGGATGGATATGGTGGAAAATTCTGAACAACTTTCTCCCATTGGAAAAGGACTTCATAGCCGGTCCATTTCTTTTTTTGAACAAATTAATCAATATCACGACGAAAATGTAAAGAGTAACCTTATTTTATCCCAGATGACACAACGACAACAAGAGCTGCAAACCCTTTTTTCTAATCTTGGACAATTAACCATCACCAAAATGCAGACTGTTGAAAAAAGGGCAAAGGTTATTATTCTTGTCGGTGTGGCGATTGCATTTTTGGCGGGCATTTTTGTGGCAATAATTCTTATCAGAGGGATTACCGGACCGATTCATCGGATTACCCGGGGAATGAATGAAGGTTCAACCCAGGTGGCCGTGGCAGCCGGTCAGGTTTCTTCTTCAAGTCAATCCATGGCTGAAGGCGCATCCCGTCAGGCCGCCGCCATTGAAGAGACGTCCTCCTCCATGGAAGAAATGGCATCCATGACCAAAAAAAATGCGGAAAATGCAACCCATGCAGATACGCTTATGAAAGAGGTGAGCCAGGTGGTGCAAAGAGCCAATGGCTCAATGGCCCAGTTGACCGGATCCATGGCAGAAATATCAAAAGCAAGTGAAGAGACCTCCAAAATTATTAAAACCATAGATGAAATTGCCTTTCAGACCAATCTTCTTGCCCTTAATGCGGCGGTTGAAGCGGCGAGGGCCGGAGAAGCCGGGGCTGGATTTGCCGTGGTGGCAGATGAGGTCAGGAATCTTGCCATGCGGGCTGCAGACGCTGCAAAAAATACGGAAAAATTAATTGAGGAGATCCTCATAAAAGTTAAAGATGGATCAACGCTGGTGGGCAATACCAACGATGCCTTTGGACAGGTGTCCCAAAGCACTGAAAAAGTAGGACATCTTGTCTTTGAAATATCCGAAGCGTCCATGGAGCAATCCAGCGGTATTGACCAGGTAAATATCGCCATTGCCGATGTGGATAAGGTGATTCAGCACACCGTTGTCAACGCAGATTCATCAGCTACCTCTGCAGAAGAGATGCGTTTTCAGGCTGAACTATTAAGGGGATATGTGGAAGAACTCATCGTGCTTATGACAGGTTCCAGCCAATCTATGGCAACCAGTTCATCTACCCCTACCCAAAGTACCCCTACCCAAAGTATTAGCCAACATAGCGGGGCTGTCAGGATTCCACAAAAAGAACTCAGTGGAAAAAGTGAGATCAGGTCCGATCAGGTGATTCCATTTGATGAGGAAATTTTTTGAATATGGGCCATGTTTGTATGCAAGCCCAACCCGGACGATGGCAGTAAGGGTGTTGGATTATTGCCTTCCGGGCCGTCTACCCAGCGAGAAAATAATGCCCGCAAGCCCCATGCCCGTGTAAAATTTTAATGATATCTGGGCATCCTTCAAAAGCATTTTACTCTTTCTTAGAGTAATCCCCATTTGTACGGGCTTTTTCCCAAAAGACTGTAAAGTACTTTTGGGGTCATATGAAGGATGCCGATATCTGCATGCTTTTCATGAACTGCCCATGTTTTCCGGGGTTACTGCCTGATCCCCCAGATAATGGGTGATGATTACCGTAACGATGGCCATACTTACCAGCATGCCCTGGGTACGCATGGTTCCCACCCGTAATACCGGGCTGGACACTGGACATGATGGCGTTCATATTGGGGGTGGAAAAAAGCCCGAATCCGATGCCCTGGAGAATGAGCATGCTAAGAATGATGGCCAGGGAGGTTGTCATTCCCATAAAGGATGCCAGAAAAAGCCCCACCGTGCAGACGTGTCAGAGTCAGCACCAGTGCCGTGATCTGCACCGGCAGCATGAAATAAAAATTCCAGCGCCATTATGATTGTGGACGTTGCAGAAAACTATCTCTCTCTCCTTGCCCTGGAAATGCGTTGAGCTTTTGAACACTTGACCTGAAGGAAAAAGGGGCGCATATTTCCCGTTTGCTGGAGAAAGAAAACTTAAAGATAAGGGTCACCCAAAACAAAAGAACGGGAATAAATGAAATCTAATATTTGCCCTGATACCGGGAGTATCGATTATAGTCGGAAATGGCATTCCATGGCAGCAGTGGGTATCGGAGTTTTCCTTGCCACGGTTGACGGGAGCATTATCAATGTCTCTCTGCCTACATTGGTGCGTGAACTTCACACTGAATTTTCCATTGTACAGTGGGTCGTACTGGCATATTTGCTGACGATCACCAGCACAATGGCTGGTATCGGTCGGCTCGCTGACATGGTTGGAAAAAAATCCATATACTCTACTGGGTTTGCAGTATTCACACTTGGATCAGCTCTCTGTGGGCTATCTCCGTCGGTGGAGTGGCTTATCGGGTTTCGTGTGCTACAGGCAATTGGTGCTGCCATGATTATGGCACTGGGTGCGGCCATTGTTACAGAAGCATTTCCACCGGCAGAGAGGGGGAAAGCCATGGGTATTATTGGGGGCATCGTTTCCATGGGTATTGTAACCGGACCGGCGCTTGGTGGGGTGATTTTAAGTCTATTGTCCTGGCGATGGATTTTTTATGTCAACTTCCCTGTGGGTATTTTCGGGATTATTATGGTAGTGAAACATCTGCCGGATCTGAAACCAATGGGCCACCAGCGCTTCGATATCTGGGGCGCTCTGCTCATGTGTTCAAGTATTTTATGCCTGCTCCTTGGCCTTACTCTGGGACAGCAGCAGGGTTTTCTCCAGCCGCTGGTTTTTATGCTTTTGGTATCCTGTCTGGTCCTATTGATCATTTTTATTGTCACGGAACACAGGGTTGCCCAGCCCATGATTAATATGGGATTATTCACTAATAAAATTTTCAGTGTGAATTTGACTTCTGGTTTTATCAGTTTTGTGAGTCTTGGCGGCACTATGCTTCTACTGCCCTTTTATCTTGAAAATATTCTGGGATTCCCTTCAATGAAAGTGGGGCTTTTAATGGGTATTGTCCCCTTAATGCTGGGCATCACTGCTCCCATTTCGGGAATGTTATCGGATCGTGTGGGCAGCCGAATGATCTCCATGGCAGGTATTATGCTTATGTTTACCGGGTTTCTTGCTGCCAGCACTTTGAAGCAGGATACAACCGTGCTTGGGTATGCACTTCGGATTTTTGCAGTGGGGGCAGGCATCGGTATTTTTATTTCTCCCAATAACAGTGCCATAATGGGATCTGCCCCTCTCCAGCAACTGGGAATTGTTTCCGGCATGATGGCGCAATCACGAACACTGGGTCAGACGGTTGGAATAGCGGTCATCGGCGCCATCTGGGCAGGCCGCACGATTTTTTATGCCGGAAATGTAAGTGGTGCAGATGCAACGCAAGCGTCGATTGCGGCACAGATAGGTGGATTACATGATGCCTTCCTCACAGCAGCCGGATTTTTGACCATTGCATTGATTTTCAATATTTGGATATGTGTCAAGGATTCACGGTTTGCCGGAGAATAGGCAAAGAAACCCGGGTTGATACTGCCCCCGCTCTCTGTTCCATAAGCATTTAAGCATTTTGACGTTTTCTTAAAACTTATGACTCACGGGTCAGGATTAAAGCATGTCGAATAGGTAAACCATGGTAGAATCAGAATTAACATCTAATTTTTTTCGACGGGGATACTATCAAATCTCCATACCGTTAAAGCTATTGCTTCTCATCATTCCTCTGGTCTGTATTCCCATCATTCTGGTGGGGTATTGGTCCTTTCAAACATCTGTGGAAAGCGTCACAACCCTGTCCAAGGAATTGCAGCTGTTTCAGGCAAAAAATGTCGCGCGGGAGATTGATTCCACATTCAATACGGCTTTCAATGATCTTGAGATCATGGCATTGTTCACTACGGATCTGCTGAAAACATCGCAAAACGATGAGTTGCCCTGGGAAACGGATATTGTTGCTGATAAAATACATTTATTAATGAAGAGATACCTCAACAACTCACCCTATTATCTACAAATTCGATTTATGGATGAATCAGCTGAGAAAGTGCTCATACGTGCCCCAGACATCTCCTCTCTATCTGAAGGCGACACATTCATGACTGTGGACAAGGCGAATTTGTCGACTTTTTATATCTCTCCCATTGTCAAGTTACCGAATCAACCCATATATCTCATTCATTTATCAAGGCCTGTTTTTGATAGAGCACAACGATTGGTGGGTGCCATCATTATTGATTTAAAATATTCCATGATCATGGAACTGGTGAAAGGAATTCGCATCGGGGACAAAGGCTACGCGTTTTTGGTGGATGAGCAGGGCCGCACCATCGCCCATCCCGTATATAAACCCTACGAATATGATTTGACTCGATATAAAGATCCGCGTTTGTTGGAATTCATCATTCACATACTATCGGGGAAAACAGGTTGGAAAGGCTTTTATGAACAGGGGGAAAAGGTAGCTGCCTTTGCGCCTGTTCCCACCATGAACTGGTCCCTTGCCGTAGGTATTCCCATTGATGAATTTAAAAAAGAAGCTGGAATACTTCGAAAAAATACCATACTGGTGGTGCTATGGATGATATTTTTTTCCACAATCCTTGTGATTCTTTTATCTTTTCGGGTTATCCGCCCCATACGAAATCTTGTAATGGCCACGGAACAGGTGGCTTCCGGGGATCTGAGCCGTGAAATTCCCGTTTACTCCAATGATGAACTCGGGATGCTTACGGTATCGTTTAATCGGATGGTCAGAAGCCTTGGAGATATTCAGAGTCAGCTTGTGGCATCGGAAAAACTGATTTCCATGGGGCGATTGTCTGCCGGTGTGGCCCATGAAATTCGAAATCCACTCAATGCCATGAAAGGTGCCGTCACCTATCTGCGGCGCCGCAGATCAGAGGATGCCCTTGTGATGGAATATGCTGGCATTATTTTTGAAGAAGTGGAACGATTGAGTGAATTTGTTACCGAGTTTCTTCTTTTTGCAAGGCAGTCCGAACCCAGAAAATCAGCTTTGGACATCAATGAGCTGATCCGGATGGTGGTGACCTTGTTTCAAACTGAGTTTCAAGATGAGAATATTGATGTAATTGAACAACTGCCTCCCTCGCTCCCCATTGCCATGGTGGATTCCCAGCAATTGGAACAGGTTCTTTTCAACCTTTTTATTAATGCCGGACATGCCATGCAGGGGGGGGGGGAATTGCGGATTTCAACCCAGGGTCCCTTTATGGGCACCCAGGAGAAAAATAATGGGGATGAAGTCGCAACCATCAGGATAACCATCCAAGACACCGGTACGGGCATTGATGACAAAGACCTTGAATTCATATGCGATCCATTTTATAGTACCAAAGATTCGGGTACCGGCCTGGGATTACCCATCAGTTTGAGTATTGTGGAAAACCATGGTGGCCGGTTGAAAATTTTGAGTATCAAGGACAAAGGAACCACCATAACCATTGATCTGCCCGTGGAATAAGTGCAGTTCATTTGAAAGGTTGACGTTGAAAGAGACCATTCTTGTAGTAGATGATAAAATTAATACCCTCAAGGTAATGTGCGCGATTCTGGAGGATGAGGAATATGCGGTTTTCAAGGCTAAAAATGGTAATGAGGCGTTGGAGATATTCCAAAAAGAGGAGAGCATTGATGCCGTTCTTGCGGATCTGAAAATGCCTGGTATGGACGGTATTGAGCTGTTTCATCGGCTCAGAAGCATGAACGCACAGTTGCCGTTTTTGATCATGACCGCCCACGGTACCATTGAATCCGCCGTGGAGGCCATGAAGCAGGGTGTTTCCAACTACCTTATCAAACCGTTGAATTTTGACGAGTTGACCATTGTGCTGAAGAGGGCCATACGTGAAAAGAAAATTACAACGGAGCTTACGGAACTTCGACGGGAGGCCCGTGAAAAATATGCTGCAAAAAATATAATAGGTGCCCACGGGAGCATGACACGATTGTTTGAAATGCTGGAAACCGTTGCACCCACCGACGCACCAGTGCTGATATATGGAGAAACCGGCACCGGCAAAGAGTTGTTGGCCCGCGCCATTCACTCATCAAGTAGCCGCCATGATCGTCCCATGGTCTGTATTAATTCCGCCGCCCTTCCGGACAATCTATTGGAAGCGGAACTGTTTGGGTATAAGAAAGGGGCATTTACGGGTGCCGTCACCAATAAAAAGGGACGACTTGAAATGGCTGACGGCGGCACTCTTTTTCTGGATGAGATTGGCCTGATGAGTATGCTGATGCAGACAAAACTGCTTCGTTTTCTCCAGGAGGGGACCTTTGATCCAGTGGGTGGCGTTAAAACTCGCCATGTGGATGTAAGGGTCATTGCTGCCACCAACAAAGATCTCAATGAAGAGATCAAGGCCCAACGCTTTTTAAGCGACCTCCTGTATCGCATCGAGGTGGTTACTATGACGATTCCCCCGCTGCGGGACAGGGGAGATGATTTATTGCTGCTCATCAACCATTTTATTGAAAAATATAACCGTGAATATAATAAAGCGATTAAAGGAATCGTAGCGGAAGCAGTCGATGCATTATCGACGTATACCTGGCCGGGAAATGTCCGTGAAATTGAAAATTGTGTGGCCAGGTGCGTTATCCTGGCAAAGGGAGAAATGATTCAAATAGTTGATCTGCCCGATAAAATCGAAGTCTGGAAAAGTGTGGAGCCTGCGACCGACCGGGGTGTAATTGGAACCATTCCTGAAAAGGGTGTCTCCTTGAAGACGGTGGAAGGGGAACTCGTTGAAAAAATATTGGCAAAATGCAATGGCAATAAATCCAAAACGGCCGCCATGTTGGGAATGAGCAGAAAAACACTTTATGAAAAAATTGAACGGCACAATTTGAAAAAATAAGGGAGTCAGATCATAGGGAGTCAGATCATATTGACTTACCCTTATAAAGCCCAGACGATCATTGCCTCTAAATTTTAGCCTGATTATAGCTCCGGTCACATGACTTGATATTTGTGACATTCTCATGTAGTATAATCGCATCCGAAGTTTATCCAAGAAAAGGAATGTGGTCAATAGATGT
>JASFYZ010000302.1:0-11519 GCA_045046665.1 Desulfobacterium sp. | reverse complement strand
CTTAGGGGACAGATTTTTAAATCTGTCCCCGCCTCCGAAATGGAAAAGTTATTTCGGACTCATTCCTAAATCGCAAAACAAAAAAGATCAAAAATTCAGGCAGCATCAACGGTTGCTCACGGCAGCTTCACTCACCGGATCCACGTTCCAGTGTACCTCCAGGTATCCCATGCCCTCCACCTTCCCGGCTATTTCTTTGATGTCGGCAATTTTCTTTGTTTTTTCTCGTTTAAGGCAGCTGGTTGTCACCACAACGGTTCCGTTCTGGGCATGGACATGAATGTCGGTCAATGTTTTCAGCAGCACATTTTGTACCTTTGCAGCCATGGCCCGGTCCGTCAAGTTGCTTATAGAATAGGTCATGGGTTTAAATCGTGGATATCCCACAGTGGCTGCCACGGTGGTCACCGCCTCATCGGATTTGATCTGATCCAGATTAATCACCAGATCATAAAGCCTGGGGTCGGCCTCCCGGCGCTGCCAGGCCGCCACAGACCATTTTTCCCGGCGGCGCTCCTTTTTGGTGTCCGTCGATACAGAACCATCTCCACCCACCAGGCGCACTTTTAAGACGTGGGACACCACCAGAACATAGAGGTGTGCCCCCAGCCCCCAGCAGACAAGGTCATCTTCCAGTAACCGGTCCAAAACCGCCGTTTCCACACAGGAGAGATAATAGTACCACAATTTGGAGGGCATCCGCCTTAAAATAGAGGGGGGCGACACCATTGCCTCCCTGAGTTTGGAAGGATCCAGGTCGTACTGCTGGGCAATTTCATCAAGAAAAGTATGGTTCAGGGTTTTATAGCCCAGATGGGTTGCAGTTTCCTGGGCGATTTTATCTTCCAATTCCTGGTTTTCCGAAGCAAAAAGTAGAACGGACATAATGTCCTCCTTAGGGTCTAATAGTTCTTCTGTGCGGGTTAGGGACCTTGTTTTTAAACAGCATCCAGAGGAGCTGGCACACCTACATGAACTTCAAGATTAAAGAGTCCCGGGGTATCCTGTTGAAGGGATGTCAGAAGTTTCTTGAATTTTCCATTATGAGCTGTCTTTTCCGTTGCATAGAGCAGCAGGTTTCCATATTCGCAGGTAATCCCGACTTCCGGGAATTCAGCCACCAGAGCGGCTTTGACATTACAGGCAAGGCTTAAATCCCGCGTTTTTCTAAGGCAGGCCTCTGTTGAATTAAAGGCCTTTGTATTGGCGGCACCACAGATGAATTCAACCGCATCGTCCACGGAGAGTTTGTCAATGCAGATCACCATGTCGTACAGGGTGTTGTCGGTGGGATCGACACCATATATTTTACGGGTCCATTTTTTCCGCTGGTCGTCGTCTTTGAGAATAACAGCCTGGGCGTCATGCTGGGCAATACCCTCTTCTCTCATTTTCCGCATCACACGACTCTCCAGGTTTGCGATGATGCGGATCTTGAGAACATGGTCCAGCCCCTTCAAGAGAAGATGGCCCGCCAGTCCGTGATAGACCACATTATCCTCGGCAACCATTTCCAACAAAGTGGCCCGAACATAGGCAAGATAAATCTGCTTTGTATTTTTATATCTGTCCTTGAGTCCGGGCGCATCATGGAGTGCCTGGAGCAGGGTCTGCTGAGAAACATGAAATTTATCACTGGCCTTGAGCATCAGGTCTCGACTCAGAACGTAGTATCTAAGCTTTGCAGCCACTTTTTCAGCCACAGCTTTACCCATGGAATGGGAGCCTCTGGATATAGTAATAATTGGCATTTTGCTATGCTCCTTTTATTAAATACCGTAAATCAAACTGATCATTGCAATCATCACCACCAGGAAAACCACACTGATCAGACTTCCGGCCTTTATGAAATCCACGGTACGATATCGGCCCGGTCCCATGTAAAGGGCATTGACTTGATGGGTGGGCAGCATAAAGGAATTACTTGTGGCAAGACCCACCACCAGGGCTGCCATTCTTGGGTCTACATTGGCAGCAATGGCCATGTTCACCACAAGGGGTACCAGAAGAACCGTAGCCCCCACATTGGAGATAACCAGGGTAAACAGGGTGGACAGGATGCCGATCACTGACAAGAGTACGATGGGGGTAACATCACCAATGATATTGAGAATACTGCCCGCGATCCACTCGGCCGTGCCTGTTTTTTGGGTGGCGATTCCCAGGGGGATCAGTCCGGCCAGCAGAAAAATGGTGCGCCAGTCCACGGCCTGATAGGCTTCATCAATATTTATAACTCGTGTAATAATCATGCCAAGGGCACCGGTCATCAATGCCACGGACAGCTGAATATCAAAGCCCATGATCATCACCAGGGAAAGAACCAGCCAACCGCCCGCCCACAAGGCCTTTTCCGGCCGCATATCCTCCAAATCCGTCGGCATGCTGAACAGAAACCCGGCTTCCCGATGCAGAGCTTCCAGCCGTTTCCAGGTACCGTAAAACCGGATCACATCTCCGGTCTGTAGGGCAATGGAATCAATTTCAGCCCGGTATGTTTTTTCCTGTCGATGAATCTCCAGAGGCGTCACACGAAAACGATCCTGAATGCGAATTTCAGCCAGTGTCAGCCCGGCAAATGGTGATCTTGGAGAGACAACCGCCTCCACAGTGCCCGAGGTTGAGGTGTCAAATTCACTGCTGTAACAATCAATGGTCTCTTTGAGCTCCATCTCTTCGGCAAGGGCCATACGTTCCACATCTTTTTGCCTGCCGCAGACAACAAGATCCACACCGGCACGGATTTCCGTTTCCGGTGATGGAGAAAGGCTTTTAAAATCAGGAGGTTCTGTTAATGCCAATACATTGACAAGATAACGGCGGCGGAGATCATCCACCCGCACCGGATCACGATAATCCATGAAATCCTCGGAGGTGGTGAGTTCATAATGGGAATTTATTTCCTCGTCCTCTGGCACAAGGCCGTCTATTGTGCAAAAGGCTTCATTCTCATCTGTCCCCTGGCATTCCCCTTGGGGAAGGATAAACCGACCGAACAGTACAAAACAGGTAATACCGCTGACCAGCAGTGCAAGACCTATGGGGGTAACGTCAAAAAGCCCAAAAGGTTCTAAATTAAAGGGAATCAAAAGATCGTTGAGCAGAATCAAAGGAGAACACCCCACCAGGGTAATGGTCCCACCCAGAATGGCACTGAACCCCACGGGCATGAGCAGACGGCTTAGGGGGATCTTCTGCATTTTACTGATACGCTGAATGGCTGGCAAAAACAGGGCAGCAGCTCCGATATTTTGCATGAAACTTGAAATAATGGCCACCGTAAAGGAGATGGCCACGATGATTCGGGAGGTGCTGTTTCCTGCCACTGCCAGAACGGGTTTTACCAGTTTGTTGATCATACCGGTCTTGTCAAGGCCAGCACCGATGATGATGACGGCGATGATGGACACCACCGCGTTACTACTCAGCCCCACAAAGGCCTCTTTGGGGGTTACCAAGTGTAAAAGCGGCAAGGCCACCATCATCAGGATGGCCACCACATCCACCCTGATCCATTCCACAATGAACAGAAAAATAGCCAAACCGATCATAACGAGCACCATGATCATATCCGGTGTCAATTGTCCCATAGTTTCTCCCTTGTCATCTGTTAATTTTTTATTATTTGTTTGTGGGGCTTATTTCTGGGATGCCCCTCCCCTTATTTCATACGTATTAATTTTTTGTGATTCGTTTTTTAACCGTCAGAAGCGGACATTCCAAACTATTGGTCACCCGCCCCAGCCAATGTCTTCTTCCAGAAGATCTGCATGCAAAGGGTAAGTCCTGACTGCTTCCCCAGATAATGACCTGAAAGGGGGGTCTGTCTGCCAGGAATTTCAGCAATTCCTGGGCTGGATCGCCAATTCTCATGGCCGAATTGATTTTAAGACCATTTGCAAGAAAAGGGGCCGAACAGTCCTCCAGCAAGCGGTTGACCCGGGTCCCAATTTTTTTGATATCATGACGTCTGACACCCAAAAGATTGGAACCGGAAAAAGACACGTAAACCAGCATGAGAAAGGTGACTTGGGCATTAATTCGCAGGGCAAATTCCCTGGCATACTGCAAGGCCTCAGGAAACACCTGTTCATTTTCAAAAACAACCAACAAATCAGAATTCATACGGGTATACCTCCTGGCATGAAGGTCTTACAAATACTGTGCCAGAAGAATATCAGAAATACACAGAAGACTAACTATTTGGTTTGATTGATAATAAAAAGCATAACAGATTTATTGAAAATTTTTTTAAGAAAATATTGGAAACAAGATGTTGCAGAATGCAACGAAGAGGTGAAGGAGAAACACAAGATCTCCCGGGGAATAAGAAAGGAACAGGGTGTTGCAGAAACGAACGCGGGTGTTGCGAATACTCCCCTACTAAATCAAAGGTGGTTTTCAGGCCCAGATCTTCATTGATATCCCCCTTGTCAATGGAACCGGTAAAGGGTGGATGGCCATGATGATGTTGTATTGGTTGGGTTCGTTAAAGCTTTTACTCAAGGTATCTTTGTACTCAATGCGGGGCTCATCAATGCCGTGCATCATCATATTCATCATCCCTAACCAAAAAGGCTTTCTGATTTTCTTGCCAAAATAACACGAAAATAAGAGATAAGAATCTAAACGGACCATGGTACTGTCGATGTCATAGCCACACAGGGTTTGATATGCCACCCGCCCAGAACTTGTTCCAGAACTGCTCTATTTTTGATTTCAATTCAGAATTATGTTGCAGCATATTGCTTATCCTTTATTCTTTGATGATTTCCCAGTGACCGCCTTTATCAGGACCAATGCGTTGTAAACGGCCTTTTTCCTTTAACTGGGCAATCTGCCATTCAATTCCTTTTGTAGTCACACCAGTCTGTTCTGCCAACCGGGAGATTGTTATTTTGGGATCAGCCAGGATCAATGTCACGATTTTCTCCCTAGTTTTCTCCCTAGTTTTCTCCCTAGTTTTCTCCCCAGTTGCTTCCGGAACCAGGGTGGTTATGTAGGTTGGCCTGGGAAATACAAGGATAAACATGCTATTGAACTCAATAATAGCTTTGGGACAAGCATGATTCTCAAGGGCTTCATGAATCCGCTCAATGCCGGAACCCATTTTTTCGATATAGTCACACCGCAACAGAAGGCTTGCAATATTGGGATTACGGCATACGCTCCGACGACCGAACTCTTTTTCCGGCAACCCTTTGGGAAGCCCCCCCGGATTGTAGATTTCAACCCGGTCATCAAATATTTCCACCATGACCTGGGCACCTTGTTCCAGGTAATCCCGGTGGCAGACCGCATTGACCATGGCTTCACGCAGTGCCACATCGGGAAGTTCCAGAATCTCTTTTCTCCGGGTACTTTTGCGGGTGATCTCCCAACGCAACTGGAGATGCTTTTTCAAAAAAAGCAATGCATCTTCAATGTTTTCCAAAATATTTCCAGATAATTCCTTGCGATCAAGGATATATGCTTTGCCGACCCCCTTGAAAAGGGCGCAGACCACGCTCACATGAAATAACCGTTGGGTGGGCTCCTTAGAAAAAAATAAAACACCTGTCTGGTTCAGATAAAATTGACCGTTTTTATAATCTCCTGTCCCCAGGTTGAGTAACAGGCTTGCCGTATCGGTTCTTTGGGTAATATTTGCCAGTTCAAGAAAATGCTCCAAGCGATTTTTATCCAAGACCTCTTCCCAGTTCTGGTCAAGCCTGAGTTGCTGATCAAAACGGATTCTGCCTTCGGCCTGGATAAAGGCTGTGATATCAAGGGTACTCATTTTCTGAGAGTTGGCACCGTTTCTCAAATAAAAGCCTTTGTTGCATCGATGGGGCCGGTTGGCACCTTCAGGCACATGAATGACAATAATGTTGTGCTGGGTCAGTTTTTCTATGTCAATGGCAACCGGCGGGTCGCAGGTTGCTGCCATACTTTCAATCTGGGAAAAGACTTTATTGGAAAAGGAGCATCCCACAATCCGGTTATTATCATCCACCCCAACAAAAATTCTTCCGCCTGATCCATTGGCAAAAGC
Organism: Desulfobacterium sp.; assembly: GCA_045046665.1. Classification (GTDB taxonomy): domain Bacteria; phylum Desulfobacterota; class Desulfobacteria; order Desulfobacterales; family Desulfobacteraceae; genus Desulfocicer. The sequence continues at coordinate 5,485 of JASFYZ010000302.1, read as the reverse complement.
CACCATCTCTTTGGGAAGATCAGAATTGATACTCTGTTTGAATTCAAGGGTATACCCCTCCCCTTCTTCAAGGATAAGTGCCAGTTCCTCGTCTGTGGTTTTTCGGTTTATCATGCGGCTAACATCTCTGTAAGTGTCAAAATTTCATTAATTACGGGTAAATATTCGGTCAGCACCCCATCTTCACCTGTTTTGGTCTGCTCACATAGCATTAGTATGCTACACAGCCCCAAACCGGCGAATATGGGGCACTGTCCAAACATTTACATGAGCAAGCCGAATATTTACAATTACGGCAGGCGTGAAAACGCCACGAATTCCCTGGGGGTGGATAACGGTAAAGGGAGATTGAATCAAATCCCGTTTTTCCACTTTTTCTCGTTCAACAATAAAGTCTTTTAACAATTTCAAAAACGCCATTTGACGGCTGTTAAGATTGGTGTGCTCCCTAAAAAACTGCTCAAACGCGTTTGCAACCGCATCCGGAAAACTTGTGAGTATTTCGGCTATCCACTTAAGCCGGGATATTCTCAAGGTTTTTTATGTGGATAATTAGGTTTCAATCCCTAAATTTCAGGCTGCTAAGACGTTTGATTTTAAAGGCTGTCCCACCTTAAGTGGGTAGCCAAATTTATCATTTCAAATCAAACTTTTTGATTTTACGCCATAAAGAGGCACGATCAATACCCAGCATCTCTGCGGTTCTTGTTTTTACATTATTGTTGATATGTAAAAGGTGGGCAATATAATCCCTTTCCAGTTCTGCCAGGGTCATCATGTCCTTTTCAGGTCTCTGGTAGGTCTGAAGTTCCAGCTCTTCAAGATCCGCCGGAAGATCACAGGCCCGAATTTCATTGGACCGGCTGATGGCAACGGCCCGTTCCAGGATATTTTCAAGTTCTCTGACATTTCCCGGAAAGGCATACCCAATGAGCAGAGACATGGCCCGGGAGGAGATGGCCCTTATCTGCTTTAAGCCTTTGCGGTTCAGGCAATCCAGGATGTGATAGGCCAACAGGGGGATATCTTCACTCCGCTTGTTCAGGGCCGGGAGATTTATATTAACCACATTGATGCGGTAATACATGTCTTTTCGAAATGCACCGGTCTGGACCTCGGCTTTCAGATCTTTGGCCGTGGCCGAGAGCACCCGGATATCAACGGAGATGGCCTGGGTTCCGCCCACCCGCACAAGTTCTCCTTCCTGGAGTACCCGCAAGAGTTTTACCTGCATGGAGTGGGGCATTTCGCCAATTTCATCCAAAAAAACAGTGCCCATGTTCGCCGTTTCCAAAAGCCCGGCCCGGGCTTTCACGGCACCGGTAAAGGCTCCCTTCTCATGTCCAAAAAGTTCACTGGCCAGAAGGGTTTCAGTAAAGGCACCGCAGTTCACCGCCACAAAGGGACCCCGGGACCGTGTGCTTGAAAGATGAATACTCCTGGCCACCAGTTCCTTTCCCGTGCCTGAGTCCCCGGAGATCAAGACACTGCAGTCCGTGGGGGCAATCTGATGAATCAATGTCTGTATGTCTCTAATTTTTGGACTGTTCCCGATGATCACAGGGGGCGACAGACTGCATTCAGTATCTTCTTTTACCTGGGCTGCCTGGGTTCTTAATCTCTGACGGTTAAGGGCATTTTCCACGACTTCCAAAAACTGTTCCGGTGTAAAGGGTTTTTGCAGGTAGTGGAAGGCCCCTTCCCGGGTGGCTTCAATGGCATTGTCAATGGTGGCATAACCGCTCATAAGAATGACGTCTATGGCAGGGAAGCGGGTCTTGATGGAAATCATCAACTCCAGACCATCCATGCCGGGCATTTTCATGTCTGTGACAACAAGGTCATAGGGGGAATCTTCCATGCGCTTGAGTGCCCCTGCAGGATGGGTATAGGAGGAGACAAGATACCCTTGCTTCTCCAAAATCCGTCTCAATCGCTTGAGAGTAATACCTTCATCATCCACCAGCATAATTCTGGCTGTTGTTGCCATCTGAGCAATATCCTCCCTGTTTTTTTAGCGATACAGCACGCCCATGGCCTGGCGAAGTTCCTGGATGGGAATCTGCCCCGGGGCGGATTCAGCTTCTCCCATGGCAAAGGTCATATCAGAACCGAAAAGCCCTCCGGCAAGGCGACTCACAAGGCCCTGTTTCCCCATGGATATGGTGATCATGGGGATTTCAAGGAAATCTGTTCTGGCCTTTAAGGTGGCGTTCAACAACAAAAGGACGTCCTGGGAATTGTTGGGCATGGCCGCCAGTTTGGCAATATCCGCACCCAGATCCTGGGCCCGGCCCAACCGCTCCAGAATCACGCTTTCATCCGGGGTCTTTTCAAAATTATGGGAGGACAATATTAATTTGACGCCGTTTTGGTCTGCACCATAACGGATGCTTTCAATAAAATCCACATCATTGCACAATTCAACATCCACAATATCAACCAGACCCGTTGCCATGGCCCGGGTAATGACATCCAGCCGGGTATCACGATGCCGGGAAATCTGGCCCATGCCCCCCTCAATATCAATGCGGCAGGTGAATATCAGCGGAACCTCTTCCATGGCCGTGTGGAGATCTGCAAGGGTGGTAAGAAGATCTTCCACATCGCCCACACTGTCCAAGGCATCAACACGCCACTCCAGAAGGTCGGGGGTAAGGGGCATGAGCGTTCGGGCCTGGCGCAGTAAATCAGCCCGGTTCTTTGCCACCAAGGGCAGGCAGATCAACGTATCAGGGCCACCTATAATTTTTCCCTTTACGTTGACCGGTCGCTGGCAATTCATCTTCATATTAATTTTCCTTTTAACGGATTTTTTCATTTCCGATATATGTCACATAAAAAAACTTGATCATCCCATGTTAAGGAATGAGTCCGAAATAACTTTTCCATTTCGGAGGCGGGGACAGATTTAAAAATCTGTCCCCTAAGTAAGGAAGTTGGCCGATTTCAAAATACCGTTTATATCCCACCCGTCCCAGGATTGGTGACATGAATACGTTTATACATGAATACGTTTATAACTGGTATATCAAGATATGCCAACTCCCTAAGCGCACAAATGGGCAATTCACAAATGGGCAACTTATTTAAAACTCATTCCTAACACTACAGCGACACTTTGACTTAAAACCCTTATGGCAATTGATTTTCATGGGTTAAATCAGCATGAATCATAAACAAAATAGCACGCGTTTCTTATTCAAATACCTAAATGTCGCTGTAGTGCTAAAGAATTCGGGCTTACTCAGTTCTGCCGTTTTAAAGCAAGCAATATCATACTTCAAACTGGGTATACCACCTGTTTCTCATGGCCTCAACCAGGGTAAACAGGGACGTTTGGTTGGAATGACACCCAACTTCCCATGGTAGACAAAAAGGCTTGATTGTGATAAAGGGCTCAACTTAATTAGGATAATATTTAAAATATAATTGAGTATTCCTCAACAGGAAAAATTTATGGTGGAAAAAACAGCTACCGATAAACACGTTTACTCAAAACCACTTGAAAGATCAGGAAACCCCAAAGGTGAGCATCATCAACCCAGACACAGAAATTGACCCCGCACAGGACACCCTGGCAGCCATTCGTAGCTGTATTCCCATCCTGGAACAGATTGTGGAACACTCAGAACTTTTGAGCCATCTTTCAGAATCTGAGCGCATCACCTTGGTCACGGCAGCCGGGAAAATATCCCGGCCCGACCGCAAAGAGATCAAAAAACGAAACAAAGAAAAAAAACGCCAACAAAGATTGGCCGTTGTTAAAACAGAACGAAACTTGAGGGCCGCCACGGGCATTAGAAAAGCCAGGGAAACCGATGTATTCACTGCCCCGGGCCAAATTTCATATAATCCCGAAAACATGGATACTGAGGCCCCGGCACAAACCCTGAAAACCCCTCGCAACTGCTATGTGTGCAAGGCGGAATTCACTCAGCTCCACCATTTTTATGATGCCATGTGCCCGGCCTGTGCCCAATTCAATTATGATAAACGCTTCCAGACCGCTTCTTTAGAGGGTCAGGTGGCCTTGATCACCGGTTCCCGGCTTAAAATCGGCTACCAGGCCACCTTGATGATGTTAAGGGCCGGGGCCAGGGTCATTGCCACCACCCGGTTTCCCAAGGATTCGGCCCTGCGGTTTTCCGGGGAACCTGATTTTTCAGACTGGGGACACCGCCTCCAGGTCTATGGCCTGGATCTTCGCCACACCCCCAGTGTGGAGCTGTTCACAGACTATATCAAAGACACCTACCAGCGTCTGGATATTCTCATTAACAATGCAGCCCAAACCGTGCGCAGGCCGCCGGGATTCTATGCCCATCTCATGAGAAATGAGGCAAAAGACATTGCCCAATTGTCCTCCCGGGCCCAGTCTCTGCTGGAGCAGCATGAAACCTGCATTTCCCAACTGGAATACGGGTGCACCGATAATGTGGGTGAAGAAAAAGCCCTGCCCGTAACCTGGAACGGTACGGCCCCGGGGGTGGGATTACGCCTGTCGGCCCAATTGTCCCAGATTCCCTACTCCTATGATCATTGTCTGGATGTACCCGAGGTATTTCCGGCGGGTAAACTGGATGCAGATCTTCAACAGGTTGATCTTCGAAAAACCAACTCCTGGCGATTGAGACTGGGGGATATCCCCACCTCGGAAATGCTTGAGATTCAGCTGGTCAATGCCGTGGCTCCCTTTGTGCTGTGCAACCGCCTGGCAGATATCATGAAGCTGGATAACACAGGCCAAAAACACATTGTGAATGTGTCTGCCATGGAGGGCAAATTCTTAAGATTTAAAAAAGGAAGCCGCCACCCCCACACCAACATGGCCAAGGCCGCACTGAACATGCTCACCCACACTGCTGCCAGTGATCTTGCAAAATATGGTATCTTCATGAATGCCGTGGACACGGGCTGGGTCACGGATGAAGACCCTGCCACCCTGGCCGAACTTAAGGAAGAACGCCACGATTTTCAACCCCCTCTTGATATTGTGGACGGAGCAGCCCGTATCTGTGATCCCTTTTTCAATGGCATTCTCACAGGGGAACACTGGTGTGGTAAATTTTTAAAAGATTATTTTCCCATTGACTGGTAAACAAGGCGATATCAACCCGCCATCATAATGGATCACTCCGTCGGCTTTATAATCGTCCGCCATCTCCTGGATGTGCAAAAGACGCTGATCGTTGGGCGTGAAAATGGCGCATCCACTGCTTCCATGGCAAAGTCCGCCCCGGAGCAGAGCCCCACCTGGGTGGCGTTGGCGGCAAGGGCAATCTCTTCAGGGACAAATACGCAAAAGGAAACGGTGATCAAATCATTTTTTTTAAGAATACCTTCTCTGTCCTTGGCCACCAGGAACCCCTTTTCCATGCCTTGCCTCATCTCTCTGATTTCTAAGCATATCCATGTAATATGCATGATGAAAGACAGCCCTACATGGAAATATGGATATGATGGTAAAAATTTTCGAATATCT
>JASFYZ010000301.1:0-6846 GCA_045046665.1 Desulfobacterium sp. | reverse complement strand
ATTGCCGCGGGCACCGTCCTCAAACAGAGTCTGTGCTTCTTAACGCCTGGAAGGGCAAAAATCCTCCCCCTTTGGTTCCCAATGTTCCGGTCAGGCCAGTTGCCGGGGGCTCTGCTGTCGGCACTCCGGTGCTGCATTTTCTTATGAAAAAAATTATTATAATCCAACGGATCGTCATATAGGAACAATCATACCATGCGATTTGAACACAAAGATCTTCTGGACATCAACTCCCTTTCCCCCCAGGACATCACCATGATTCTGGACACGGCAGAGGGCATGAAGGAGATTAACAAACGGCCAGTTAAAAAGGTACCTACCCTGCGGGGTAAGACCATTGTTCTTTTTTTTCAGGAACCCAGCACCCGCACCAAGCTCTCCTTTGACATTGCGGCCAAGCGTCTGAGCGCCGATGTTATTTCCATCTCCACTGGCTCCAGCAGCATTGTAAAGGGGGAAACCCTCATTGACACGGTGAAAAATCTGGAGGCCATGAACCCGGATATTATTGTTATGCGCCACTCCTCCTCCGGGGCGGCCCAGCTCATTGCAAAAAGACTTTCTCCTTCGGTGGTCAATGCCGGTGACGGACTCCATGCCCATCCTACCCAGTCATTGCTGGATATGATGACCGTGCGGGAGAAAAAGGGGAGAATTGAGGGGCTTAAAATTGCCATCATCGGAGACATTGCCCACAGTCGGGTGGCCCGGTCCAACATCAACGGGTTTACCAAGATGGGGGCCACCGTGAATGTCACGGCCCCGGGTACTATGATTCCCAAGGGCATAGAAACACTGGGGTGCCATGTGGCCCCGGACATTGAATCCTGTGTGGAAGGGGCGGATGTGGTGATGATGCTGCGCATCCAGAAAGAACGCCAGGAAAAAATTTTATTTCCATCGGAAAGGGAATATGCCTCCCGGTTCGGTCTTACCCGGGAACGCCTGGCCCTGGCTCGCATGGATGCCATTGTCATGCACCCAGGCCCCATGAATAGAGGCGTAGAAATTGCAAATGGGGTGGCCGATGGTAAAAGATCTGTAATCCTGGAGCAGGTAACCAATGGGGTGGCCCTTCGCATGGCTGTATTTTATCTGGTGACAGGGGGAAAAAAATATGCTGACAAGGATTAAGGGTACAAAAATTGTGGATCCCGGCAACATGGACGGTGTGTATAAAGATATCATCATCCGTGATGGCGTTATTGACACATTGATTGAGCCGGATGAAGTGTTTGATGCGGGAGAAGTGGCAGAAATTGAGGAAATTGATGCCACGGGTATGATCGCTGTGCCTGGCCTCATTGATCTGCATGTACACTTAAGAGAACCGGGTCACGAATACAAGGAAACTATTGAAACCGGTGCCAAGGCGGCGGTGCGGGGGGGATTCACCACCATTTGTCCCATGCCCAACACCTCCCCTGTGAATGATAACAGCCAGGTTACTGCCTATATTGTGAATCGGGCCAAGGAACTGGGGTTATGCCGTATCCTGCCAGTGGGGGCAATCACCCATGGGCTTGAGGGTAACACCCTTGCCGAATATGGAGACATGAAACAAAAGGGCATGGTGGCCATTTCCGATGATGGCCGACCTGTGGCCGATGCAAGGGTGATGCGCCGGGCCATGGAATACGCCAATGGACTGAATTTGCCTGTGATTTCCCATGCCGAAGATTTGTCCCTGGCCCGGGATGGTGCCATGAACGAAGGCATCATCGCCACACAATTGGGTATCAAGGGCATTCCCAATGCCGCAGAAAGTGTTATGGTCATGCGGGATATTGCCCTTGCTGAGCTTACCGGGGCCCGGGTTCACATTGCCCATGTGAGTTGTGAAGAGTCTGTAGATGCCATTCGCCATGGCAAAGCCCGAGGGGTGAAGGTGACGGCGGAAACTGCTCCCCATTATTTCACCCTCACCGACGAGGCCGTGGCCCAGTATGATACCCATGCCAAGATGAATCCGCCTTTACGCACGGAAAAAGACCGCCAGGCCATTATAGATGGGCTGGTGGACGGTACCCTGGATATTATTGCCACGGATCATGCCCCCCATTCTCCCCTGGAAAAAGAGGTGGAGTTTGACCGGGCCGCCTTTGGCATTGTGGGACTTGAAACGTCTCTTGCTTTATCCCTTGGACTGGTGCAGGAGGGGAAACTTTCCCTTTCCCAGTTAATTGAAAAAATGTCCAAAAATCCGGCTGCCATTCTGGGCATTGACAATGATCTGAAACCGGGTAATCCGGCGGACATAACCCTTATTGATCCGGAAGCTTATCACACCATTGACCCGGATACCTTTTTTTCCAAAGGGGTGAATACGCCCTTTGTGGGATTTAATGTCAAGGGCGAGGCCTGGATGACACTGGTGCAAGGCAGAGTGGTTTTTAAAAAAGAGTTGTAAAAGGAATCATGGACACATGTGCAGCAAATATCCTTGTGGTGGATGATGAACTGAGCATGCGAGAGCTTCTGGATGTGATGCTCACCCAGGATGGGTATGGGGTTTCCCTTGCCAACAACGGAAAGCAGGCCCTTAAAATCATGGAAAAGAAATCCTTTGATATGATTCTGTGTGATATCCGTCTGGGGGATCTCACCGGGCTTGACATTCTGCGGGCGGCTAAACAGAAAGATTCAGACACCGTGGTGATCATGATCTCGGCCTTTTCCACCACCGAGGTGGCGGTGGAAGCCATGAACGAGGGGGCCTTTGATTTTGTTCCCAAACCATTTGACATCAAAGAACTCAAAAGTTCCATTGAAAAGGGCCTGGCACTCAAACTTCCCGACTGCCTCCGGGGAAAGCGTCCCTCAAAAGAGGGAGGACTCCCCCATTTTGGGAATATCATTGGGGACAGTTCGGGCATGGTGCGCATCTACGAGCTTATTCGTCAGATAGCCAACACCACAACCAACGTGCTGATCTCTGGAGAAAGCGGCACAGGTAAAGAGCTCATTGCCCGGGCCATTCATGATTTGAGTGAGCGTAAAGACAATCCTTTTGTGGTGGTGAACTGCGCAGGTATTCCTGAAACTCTCATTGAAAGCGAATTTTTTGGCCATGTCCGGGGATCGTTTACCGGGGCGGTGTCCGATAAAAAAGGCTTGTTTGAGGCAGCTCACAAGGGCACCATTTTTTTGGATGAAATTGGAGAACTCGCCCCCATGCTCCAGGTGAAACTCTTGCGGGTGGTGCAGGAAACCTCTGTTAAACCCGTGGGTGGTACAGCGGAAATACCTGTGGATGTTCGCATCGTCTCGGCCACCAACAAAAAGCTGGAAAATGAGGTGGTTGACGGCAATTTTCGGGAGGATCTTTTTTTCAGGCTCAATGTGATTCCTATCAAGGTGCCACCGTTGCGAGATCGATCCGGGGATATCACTCTCCTGGCCAACCATTTCATTGAAAAATATTCAGCAAAGATGAACAAGGATATTTCCCGGATATCTTCCTATGCGTTAAATTTTTTGAACCAGTACACCTTTCCCGGTAATGTGCGGGAGTTGGAAAATCTGATTGAACGTAGTGTGGCCCTGTCTTCCACCAATATTATTTTGCCGGAAAGCTTGACTATTTCCACCCACAAAAGACGTCGATGGATTGAAGGCATCAAGGATCGGCGGTTTGATCTGGATGAGGTGGACAAGGGGGTGGATCTGGATGAAATTTTGTTTTCCATTGAAGGGGCTTATTTGAGAAAGGCCATGGAAATTTCCGCTGGAAATAAGAGCCGGGCTGCTGAATTGTTGGGTATGAATTTGCGGTCTATCCGGTATCGGCTTGGTAAGCAGGAGGATTCGGATGGAAAATCTTCATGAGACCACGGGCACATCAATCAATCCTTTTTTTTATCGCATTATGTACCTGCCCTTTGTCTCTTTATTTTCATCATAATAGAGATGCGTTTCCAGTGTGACGGTCATATCCACCTGTCCATAATTCCCAGAGCTCCGATTGATAGAATCATACCCCTGACAAATTTTGTCAGATGCCTGTCATAAAATGATTGGCATTCGTTCATTATAGAGGTGAATAGTTAGGTTTGAAAAATTTTTTAAAGATTATTATGATTTAAAATAAGATAGTTAGCTTTGGTTGGTATGCAGTGGCATGATATTTGCTTTATTAATAAGTAAAATTTCAGAAAACAGTTTGTAACTGTTTCTTTACTCACCATAATTTTTATAGGAGGACATTATGATCCAGAAAATGAGAACCAACCAAAAAGGTTTTACCCTGATCGAACTGATGATCGTTGTTGCCATCATCGGAATCCTGGCAGCCATTGCAATTCCGCAGTTCTCAGCTTACAGAATCCGCGCATATAATGCTGCAGCAACCTCGGATGTAGTCAATCTTCAGAACTCAGAAGCTGTCTTTTTCACTGACTGGCAGACGTTTGGTTTTTCGACTGTAGCAACAACAGCAGCTGTGCTTACAGGTCCTGGTACTGTAACCACTCTGATCGGAGATGGAACTAATTCCATGCAGATTGGCCTAAGTAATAAAGTTTCTCTTGAAGCTGTGGTCAATACAGCAGCAGACGCATTTAATGCGGTTGCAAAGCATGTCGGAGGCAACCGTAGTTTTGGAATTGACAGTGATGTTACAGCCACATATTTTATAGCTTCAGCCCCTGGAACCACAATGGCAACATGCCCGGCAGCGATTGTAGCTACCGATGACTTGGTGGGCTCCTTTACAGCAATGTAATAGCCATTTCAGCTTAATTTGTTTAACTTACCGGGTACCGGGAGAGGACAACCTCTCCCTAATTTTCATTCCCGATAAAAATTCGGCATCCTTGATATCAGACCAAAAGTACTTTACAGTTTTTAAAGGACGAGCACCGGAAAACAGGCAGTCACCTTGTGAAAGTGTAAAGCAGGAATGAAGGATGCCAAAAATTCGATCTAATACACTGAAAAGTTTAAGTTAACAAAGTGTAACAACCTGAAGAGGCATTGTTTATTATCCAACGTATTTTTTTGTGAAATTTTTTTGAACCTCCATCCCGCTTTTCAACCTGGTTCATTAAACAGATAGGTAATGCCTAAAATGACAAAAAAAAATCTGAATACAAAAAAGGTTGTTGGTCTCCCAAATCCGTTGAGCTTCTACTTGGTAGAGCATTCATTTTCAAAGGCTTGGAAAAAAAGCATCAACTGGTTTGAGCCCCTACCAAAAGGTTTTACCCTGATCGAATTGATGATCGTTGTTGCCATCATCGGAATCCTGGCAGTCATTGCAATTCCGCAGTTTGAAGTTTTCAGGGTACGTGCTAATAACTCGGCGACACTCTCGGATGTTGTTAATATCCAAAAGTCTGAAGCAGTCTTTTTTGCTGGCTGGAATAGATTTGGCTACTCCTGTGATGCTGCCGGTGTTGCCGGGCTGGTTACAGGTCCAGGAAGTATAGCCACAAACATTGGTAATGTCTCTAATCAAAGTCAGATCGGTTTAAGTAATGGTGTCAAAATAGAAACCGTGACGGATTTGCTTGGAAGCTGCTATACGGTGGTGGGAAAACATCTGAATGGCAATCGTTATTATGGAGCTGACAGTGATACGCCCATAACCTATTATCTGACCGGTTCTGTCGGTACTGTTCTGGCAGCGGGTGATTGTCCCGTTTCCACAATTAGTGTTGATAACATACTGGCTACCGGATTTATAGGACTGTAACCCCTTTCCGGTTTAATCCTAATTTCAATAGTGGAAAAGAGAAGACTCTCTATGCTCTCTGTAATGATAAAATGATTCAATTTGATAAAATCAGAAAGATCTATCCAAAACAGGTGGGTTCTCAAGCACATATTGCGCTGCAGGATGTCTCCTTTTCTCTTGAGAAAGGAAAGACTCTTGGCCTTGTGGGGGCAAACGGTGCAGGTAAAAGCACCAGTATTTGCCTGCTCATGGATTTTATCCGCCCGGACCATGGGACTATCCGAGTATTTGGAAAACAACCCCATGATCCCGGAGTCAGACTCAAGATTGGTTATCTACCTGAAAAAACAGGCTTTTCGCCAAATATGAGCATCCTTGACATGTTGCAATTTATCGGTAGGACTTGCCGAATGTCTAAATCAGACATAGTCGCAGCCGGAGAAAAATGGTTACGACGACTCAATCTATGGGAGTTTAGAAAACGCCTTCTACGCAACTATTCCAAGGGAATGCAACAGCGGGCAAGTTTCGCCATTGCCATGATTCATGATCCTGACCTGTTGATTCTTGATGAACCCATGAGTGGCCTTGACCCCATCGGACGTGCAGACATCATTGGATTGATCAAGGAGCTAAAAGAAAAAGGGAAAACGATTCTGTTCTGTTCCCACCTGCTGGAAGATGTCGATCGTCTGGTGGATGACGTGCTGATCCTGCACAAAGGCCGGAATCTTTTCAATGGTCCACCTTCGGTTATCTGTCAGCAGATGGGGTGTGATGATTTTGAGGATGCGTTTTTGAGTCTGATCAATCAGGAAGAGAACCATGTAGAGGAGAACTATGCTTTTAGCGATTAACCGTATTTTTGCCTTGGCTTGGCTCACGGTTCTTGATGGGTTACGGCGTCATGCGCTTCTGGGTCTGGTAATTTTCTCCATAGCTGCCCAGGCAAGCAGTTTACTCTTTTTTGATTTCATCTCCCGGGACATTGGTCGGGCATTAAGTGATTTTATATTTTCCATCAGTTGGTTTTCGGGATCTCTTTTTCTCTTTTTCCATGCCGTGCATGTGGTTGCATGGGATGAAGATCGCAATCTCATCTACAATTTGTTGGCCAGACCAATTTCCAGGGCTGAATATGTCTTGGGCATATTTTGCGGTTTGGCAAT
>JASFYZ010000300.1:0-12965 GCA_045046665.1 Desulfobacterium sp. | reverse complement strand
GGCCAGTGCCCCATATTCGCGTATTTGGGACTGCGTAGCATACTAATGCTATGTGAGCAGGCCAAAATAGGTGAATATGGGGTGCTGGCCGAATATTTACTGTTTTGAATTGCCGTTACGCTTGTCAAATACCCGCTGGTTCTTTTTCTGGGTTCTGGGCAGGGCGTGATAATCCACCACTTCCACGGCGGAGCGCACCATAAGGCGTCGTCGAATTTTATCGGATATATCCCGGGCAATGTCTGGATTAAGATCCGGGGAAACGCCCTGGGCCCTTTCCACCTTCACCGTCATGAGATCCCGGCCGTTTTCCTCGTGATGCAGGTGAATCTGGTATTCGCTGCCCACGGTTTCAACCTTGCTCAGCACAATATCAATCTGGCTGGGATAGATGTTCACGGCCCTGTAAATGAACATGTCATCACTTCTACCCCGGATTCTGCCATGCCTGGGAAAGTTACACCCGCAGGGGCATTTCCCCGGGATTAACCGGGTGATATCATGGGTGCGATAGCGGATCAGGGGACTTGCCTCCTTTTGAAGCGAGGTGATCACCAATTCGCCTTCTTCCCCCGGAGGCAAGGGCTTCAGAGTGACGGGATCAATTATTTCATAAATAAAGAGGTCATTCCAATAATGAATTCCCTGGTGATACGCGCAATCCAGGCCGGTGCCCGGGCCATAGAGTTCGGTGAGGCCATAAATATCATAGATCTCTTCAACCCCGAGAAGTTCACCGATGTGGGCACGCATGGAATCGCTGTGGCGCTCGGCCCCCAGAATGATCTTTTTCAGGGCAATCTTGGATATCAGGTTCCTTTTTTTGATCTCTTCGGCCATGAGCAGGGCCATGGAGGCGGTGGAGCAGAACACCGTACTCTGCATATCCACCAGCATTTCCACATGCATATCTGTATTCACCGGGCCCAGGGGAACGGCCATGGCACCAAAGCGTTCGCACCCTGTCTGAAAACCGGCACCAGCGGTCCACAGGCCATAGCCCACGGCAATGTGTACCCGATCTTTGCGGGTCATACCCGATATCTCGTAGCACCTGGCAAACATGTTGGCCCAGGTGTCGATATCGTTCTGGGTATAGCACATGACCTTTCGTTTGCCCGTGGTGCCGGAGGAACCGTGGATTCTGACCACATCCTCATCTGGCACCGACTTCAGGGGCAGGGGATAGTCGCTCTGTAGATCGTGCTTGTCAATGAATGGCAGCGTTTCAAGATCAGACAATTGGGTGATATCATTGGCGGTGATGCCTGTGCTCTGGTATTTTCTTTGATAAAAGGATGAATTTTCCAGGGCGTGATTCAGCGTCCATTTCAGTCCTTTAAGCTGAATGTCTTTAATTTTTTCGTCTGTTAAATTATTGGGTATAAATCCCATTTCCGAACCTTTCCTTAAATATCTTTAAATTGTAAATATATAGTATAGGAACTTCCGTTTTATCGATTATTAAATCAGTAAGTTATAAAAAATCTGCCCAAAGGGCGCTAATTTATCGGCTTGCTTATGTAAATGTTTGGACAGTGCCCCATATTCGCCTGTTTGGGGCTGCGTAGCATACTAATGCCATGTGAGCAGACCAAAACAGGCGAAGCTGGGGTGTTGACCGAATATTTACTTTAAATTTGGTTAAAACCTTTGTCCAGTGCGGTCAAGGCCCCTGTAACCAAGGCTTCGGGTTTTCCTTGAAGACGATTTTTAACCTGTTGCTTCACATCATCAAGACTACACACCGACGTTAAGGCCAATGCCGCTCCCAGCATGTAAAGATTCACAGATCCTGGATTGTTTTCATTTTCTGCCAGTTGGTCTGCATCCATTGTAATCACCGTTGATGTTGAAGCTTCAGATGCAGTGTCTGCATTGACAATGGTCTTACCCCCAGGTTTTAAAAAATCCTGGTGCTGAATAAGGTTTTCTGATTTCAGAACAACCAATAGGTCCGCATTGCCTGGTCGAATCAAGGGGCTGGCATAATCACCGATTTTAAGATGGGAGATCACGGTGCCGCCCCGTTGGGCCATGCCATGGGTTTCCGATGTAAGAACATGGGCACCTTTGGCCATGCATGCCTTTGCCAGAAGGCCTGTGATAAAAAGAACTCCTTGTCCCCCCACACCACTGATAACGATTTGTTGGTTCATTTCTTTAAGCCTCATTTGTTTTGATCTCAATGGATTTTTTGGGGCAGACATTGACGCAGACACCGCAGCCTGTGCAAAGGGCCGTATCAATGTGGACCAGTTCCGCTTTATCATCCATCACCAGGGCCGGACATTCAAAATGGGAGACGCAGTATCCGCATCCATCACATTGGTCATTGACTTCCACCGTCTGGAATTGGTCTTTTCGAGCCTCCTTGGAAAGGGAAAGCACACAGGGAGAACGTGAAATCAAAACCGCCGGTCCGTTCTCCCGGGAATGGGCCACGGCCGCTTTCATGTGATCCAGAAAATTGGGGTAATCCATGGGGTCGGCGGTGATGCAATAGTCAATGCCGCATCCGGCCACCAGTTTTTCTATGTCCACGGCCACGGTGGTCTCTCCCAAAATGCCCTTGCCCGTGGCCGGGGTGGGCTGATTGCCGGTCATGGCGGTGGTGCGGTTGTCCAGAATGACCAAGAGGAATGGTGCCCTTTGAACCACGGCATCAATGAGGGCCGGAATCCCGGAATGGAAAAAGGTGGAGTCCCCCATGGTGGCCACAATGGGGGGACGTTTATCATCGGCATAGGCATGGGCAAACCCAGCGGCCTGGCTGATGGCAGCGCCCATGCACAGCACCGTATCCACAGCACCCAGATTCATGCCCAGGGTATAACACCCGATGTCACTGGTATAGATGCCCTTGGGGGCCGCCCGTTTAATGGCAAAAAAGCTCGCCCGGTGGGGGCAACCCGCGCACAGGGTGGGACGTCTGCCGGGTTTTGATTCCATGATGGCGGATTGGGGCTCAACGGAGAGAAACTTGGCAATGATGCCTTCCATGATTTCCGGCAGCAGCTCTCCGGTTTCCGGAACAGCCCCGGATTTTTTACCCTTGACCCGATCCCGCCGGGCAAACTGCATCTCAATCACCCCGGTGGTCTCTTCCAGCACCAGGATGTCTGAATGATCGGCCAATACCTGCTCCACAAAGGCGGTGTGCAGGGGAAAGGGCTGGAGCACCTGGTAGATGCGCACGGTTTCCCACAGGTTCAGTTCTTTTATGATATCCTTGGCATGGGCTGCAGATACGCCTGCCACCACAATGGCTTTGTCCGATTGAACCGATGGATTCAGGCAGATGGGGGCGGTATCTTCCCAGGCGGCTATCTTTTTGAGTTTTTCTTCCAGCTGATTGTGGAGCATGTACCTGAATTTCGGGGTAGCGGCCCATCTTCCCGGATTTTTTTCAAATTCAGCGGCTTTGTCATGGGGAGTGATGGGCAAAAGGGAGACATCCTGCCTTGCATGACACACCCGGGTGGTGGGACGGATCATCACGGGGATTTCAAATGCTTCGGAGAGTTCAAACCCAAGTTTGGCCATTTGCCGGGCCTGTTCCGGAGAATCCGGGTCCAGCACTGGCACCTTGGCGGACATGGCATAGAGGCGGCTGTCCTGTTCGGTCTGGGAGGAGTGGGGACCGGGATCATCGGCACTTATAATAAGGAACCCGCCCTTTACGCCGAGGTATGCGGCACTCATGAAGGGGTCCGAGGCCACATTAAGCCCCACCTGTTTCATGGCCACTGCGCATCGAAGCCCGGCAATGCTGCCAGCATAGGCGATCTCAAAGGCCACTTTTTCATTGATACCCCATTGCACATGCATGTTATCCAGGGATTCTTCTTTTTTCCATGCAGCCACTGAGGTGAGTATTTCCGATGAGGGGGTGCCGGGATAGGCCGTTGCCATGCGGCAGCCGTTTTCCACAAGTCCCCTGGCCAGGGCCTGGTTTCCCAGCATTAATTGGTTGTTTTCCGTTTGCGTCACGTAGATCTCCTTGTGTCAGAATGCTTGAATTTCATATGTGTTATCAAGCTCAATATGTTCAACAGAAGAGGGGCGTCTGACGTGGCTTCAACAAAACCTGTGTTCCAGTCGTTGTACACCCTTACTGAGAAATGTTTCTCTTTGGAGATACCTACACCAAATGAATTTTTTTTCAAGCTTTTTTTGTGTGCCAATGGAGTCAGGCCGATGTTATGACCCACCCCAAGGCCTACCCATGGCAGCTATAAAAACGGGTAATGTTAAAATTTTACCTTGATTTTATCCCTTTTATCTGATTATTATCATCTACTAAAAATGTATTGAGTATATGATTAAAACATGAAATATTATAATATAATTCAGTTAATATACTGAAAAAGTTTATGATTGCAGGAGGTGAAAATGTTTAAAGTTGTCCATCGGGAAGAGATGGCTCAGGGCACCATCATTCTAAATGAGATTGAGGCGCCCCGCATCGCTGCTAAAGCAAAACCCGGTCAGTTTGTAATTCTCCAGGCCAATGAAACCGGAGAACGGATTCCATTGACCATGGCAGATGTGGACCCTGAAAAGGGTACCATTACGATTATCTATATGATCGTTGGAAAGTCCACCACTCTTTTTGGGGACATGGTCGTGGGGCAGGAATATTATGCGGTCATCGGACCTCTGGGTAAAGCCACTCACCTTGAGAAAAAAGGGAAAGTGGTGTGTGTGGGCGGCGGTACCGGCATTGCCGTGCTTCACCCCATTGCACGGGGACTAAAAGAGGTGGGTAATGAAGTGATCACCATTCTGGGTTCCCGGAACAAAGACCTGTTGATCCTGGAAGACAAGATGGCAAAGGCCTCTGACACCCTTCACATCTGCACTGATGACGGGTCTCAGGGGCATCATGGGTTTGTTACGGATGTGCTCAAAGATGTACTGGCAAAGGAAGATATCAGCCTTGTTGTGGCCATTGGGCCGGTTCCCATGATGAAATTTGTCTCCATGATTACCAAAGAAAAAAATATTGAAACCCTTGTCAGCCTGAACCCCATCATGGTGGATGGTACTGGCATGTGCGGTGGTTGCCGGGTAACTGTTGGCGGTGAGACCAAATTCGCATGTGTTGATGGCCCTGAGTTTGATGGCCACAACGTGGATTATGATGAACTGTCCAAACGCCTCCAGGCATATCAGTCCGAAGAAAAGTTCAGCATGGACAACTGTCAGTGTAAATAAGTTTTCACTGTTGCTGGATGGCCAAATTTTATTTATGATTTTGTGCCCGTCGGGGCATGGGTTTTTATCTGGAGGATGTAATGGCAGAAAAGAAAGTCAAAAAAGAAAAGACACCACGGGCTAAAATGCCTGAACAGGCACCCAATGTACGAAATAAAAATTTTCAAGAGGTTCCCCTGGGATTAACACCGGAAATGGCACAGATGGAAGCCGCCCGCTGCCTGCAGTGCAAAAAACCTGCATGTATGGAAGGGTGCCCTGTATCTGTTAATATACCCGGCTTTATCCTTAAAATTGTGGAGGGTGATTTTGCCGGTGCTGCAAGCATCTTATGGGAAAAAAATGCCCTGCCAGCGGTGTGTGGCCGGGTGTGCCCCCAGGAAGTCCAGTGCGAAGGCCTATGCATTTTGGGTAAAAAAGGTCAACCGGTTGCCATTGGGCATCTTGAGCGCTTTGCAGCAGACTATGCCAGAGAAAGCGGTGACGCCGTACTTCCCGTTGTGGCGGAAAAAACCGGCAAAAAGGTGGCCGTGGTAGGATCAGGCCCCTCTGGACTCACCGTTGCTGGGGATCTTATTCTCAAGGGACACGATGTCACCATATTTGAAGCCTTCCATAAAACCGGTGGCGTACTGGTATATGGTATTCCTGAATTTCGGTTACCCAAGGATATCGTGGGCTCAGAAGTGTCCACCCTGGAAAAACTTGGGGTAAAAATTGAGACCAACACTGTAGTGGGAACAACTGTAACCGTTGACGAATTGTTAGAAGAGGGGTATGATGCCGTTTATGTCGGTGTGGGTGCAGGACTGCCCCGTTTCATGAACCTTCCTGGCGAAAATCTCATTGGTGTTTTTTCCGCAAATGAGTATCTCACCCGGACCAATCTCATGAAGGCATATCTTTTTCCTGAGTATGATACCCCCGTTGCCAAGGGTAAAAATGTGGCGGTTCTGGGAGCAGGAAACGTTGCCATGGATTCGGCAAGAACGGCCATGCGGCTGGGTGCGGATTCTGTCAAAATAGTTTATCGGCGATCCCGGGAAGAAATGCCTGCCAGGAACGAGGAGCTGCACCACGCAGAGGAAGAGGGTATTGAGTTTGTGCTGCTCACCAACCCGGTTCAGTTTTTTGGAGATGACAACGGACGTCTCACTGGCATGGAGTGTTTGAAAATGGAGCTGGGTGAGCCCGATGAATCGGGTCGTCGGCGTCCTCTGCCCATTAAAGGGTCAGAGTATACAGTGGATTGTGATCTTGTGGTGGTCTCAGTAGGTGCCAAGGCCAACCCGCTGTTGACCAATGCCACTCCCGAAATTGGTCTTAATCCCTGGGGAAATATCATTTCAGATCCTGCAACGGGTAAGACCACCAAGAAAGGGGTTTGGGCCGGTGGTGACATCGTTACAGGCATGGCAACGGTTATTCTTGCCATGGGAGCCGGTCGTGAAGCGGCTGACTCCATCCATGATTACCTGACATTGGGCTGGTGATTTTATTTGAATTGTGCTATGTCTTATAACCCCTGATCTAAAAGACTCAGGGGCTTGCATATATAAAAAATTTAAGATTTTTTTGAAAGGGAATTAAGAGCCGCAAATAGATCCTATTTGTAAGACTTGCCGTCTGGCTCTTTTCCCTTTCTATTTTTTAACACACTCCCCCGATGCCTATTTTTCAATGCAACTTGATAAATATCTTGTGATCCACCAGTGACAACGAGTAAATATACCCTTTAATAAATTTTTGATCCCCGAAAATACTCACCAGACGAATTCCCCCGTCTTCCGGTATGACCGTGTCCACCGCCTCCATGAGCAGGCGTTGGTTCTCTTCCTCCATGAGATACGCTGTTGCTTCGCACATATTCTTGTACACTCCTTATATTTAATTGGGTTGGAAATCGTTCTCATACCTGTCAATGAGATCATCAACAAGCTGGGGCAGGGGCGTGGATGACAACCCCACAATGGCCAAATTTTCCTGGGTCAGGGGCAGCAGCAACTTTTTTGCCGGGGACTGGGCAATGGCCTCGGCCATCTCCAGTGTGAGTTCCCCCATCATGGCATGGGGCATAATGATTCCCACCGTTCCAATGATAAAGTCAGCCCCCTTCACCGTCTGAACAATGGCATTGGTACCCGAAGCCCCCCGGTTGGCCCGGGATTTGAGCATTTGGGCTGTGGCAATGGCATTGGTACCCAGGGCCATCACCTCAATCCTTTCTCCAAATCGATCCTTGAGCTTGCGGATAATCGTGGAACCGATGCCGCCTCCCTGCCCGTCAATTACACATATTCTGATTAATTTGTCTGATTTCATGGGTGTTCTATTAGCTTTGTCCATGCTTAATGTCAAGGGTATGAACCATGAATTTTAAATTCACTCTTATGGGTTTCAGATATCTGACTTCTGCAAATTTGATCAGGGAGTTCTTTCTGTAAATTTGATCAGGGGGTTTTGCAGGACCTATGGATGAAATCCAGGCATCTTTCTACAGTTCGGCCACTCCAGAAGGAATTAGACACACAAAAACCAGGGGGTCCTCTCCCACTGTCCGGATCTGGTGATCCTGGTTTCCCGGTATCAGAACAGCCGTACCCGGGGAAACCCGGTTCCACTCTCCCCCAAGAAAAACCTCACCCTCACCCGAATGGAAAAAAATTTCATGCTCCCACTCATGGGCATGACGGGGTGTGTGCCCTTCCTTTTCAAGTTCAAAGACCCGCATGCAAAAATTTTGTGCCCCATCTGCTTTTCCGATGACCACTCGACCCGCAACTCCCTTGGCCACGCCATTGTCAAATTGTGTGGGTTTAATGTCTTTGTAATATGCTATTTTCATTCATTTTTCTCCATAATTTTGGCATTAAGTATTTTTAGAAAACATACGCCTAAAAGCGCCACATACTCTTGGGAGTATATATCCGAGTTTTTTTAAGAATTTGGATTATACATGAAATCTTCTGAAAGGGCAAAAATACCCCCCGACCTTTTCGTCCGGGCAGGCCAGTTGCTTTGGGGTGATATGGTGGATGCCAAAAAATGGCATACAAATTGCTTTGTAAATAATCAATGTTTGTCTAAACAGAAACATTAAAATTGGAGGAGTGTAACATGAAAAAAATAGATAAAATATTGGTTTGCCTTGATCTGTCTGATTATTCTGAATCCACCCTGGAAGGCGCTGTTACCATTTCTGGGAATACCGGTGCACAGATTCACATTATCAACGTCCTGAACCGCAGGGACGTCAGCGCCGCCACCATGATTCCCCCCTATTATACGGGAGCCATTGATGTGCCAAAATTCGTAAAAGAGACCACAGAAAAACGGAAAAAGGAAATTGAAAAAACCATTGCAGATAAATTTCCTGATTTTCAACCACCCATGATCATACATATGACAATGGGAACTCCTTTTGAAGAGATCCTTCACGCAGCAGAAGAAGAGACGGTCGATATCATTGTCATGGGCAATAAGGGGAGAAGTAATCTTGCAAGGACATTGTTTGGGTCCCAGGCAGAAAAGGTATTCAGACATTCTCACATACCGGTTTTCAGTATCAGAAACGAGCCCCATAAAAGGTGATCAGGACATCCCATTAAGAGGGTATATCAGGGGATGGTCCCAAATGTCAGCCAATGTTATGACCATCCCCAGATCTCATGACCAACGAGATAATAAATTATTTTCCAATATGTAAAAAAAATTGACAGGTACTGGGAGGGAATATACATGGCAAAAGTGATTTTCGGGGCCTGGGATAACGTAGTCATTGATAATCGCAGTAAAAAGGTATTTGAAATTGAAGAATGCCCGGAGTTCAATGATTTTGATGAATTTAATCCGGGAAATCCCATTAAAGCATTTTTTGGCGGACATGGTTTTTTCATTTTTGAAAAAAATGTCAATCTTCTGGATGCTGCCCTCCAGTACATGGAGCGGGTGGCAAAGGAATCCTGTGGCAAGTGCACCCCCTGCCGAGTGGGGACCCAGATCCTTAAATCCAAACTGGAAATCCTGGCCCGGGGGGAGGGGAGCCCGGAAATGATAGATGAAATTGAATCCATTGCCGACCATGTTCATACCACCTCCCTGTGCGGTCTGGGTCAGACAGGCACGGTATTTTTGCTGGAAATGATTAAGCATTCGGGTGGTCCATGACCTTTATTACGGCCTCCAGCTACCGGGCACCTGATCTCATGGATCGGTTTAAATACATTAACCTGGGTGGGGGGGTAAGCGTGTTTGGCAACTCGGACCTGGACCCGGAACGGTCTCTATTTTTTGAATACGGGCTTCACTACACGACCCGGAAACTGAGATTCACTGCCTCTACCTATGCCAATTATCTGTCAGACCTGATCACGGAAAGCGTGTTAAGCGACACCGTTCGTTGTATGGAAAATGTGGATAATGCTGAAATTTATGGGGCGGAAGGTGAAGTTCAATGGCAATTTTTGGCAAGCTGGTCAAGTTATGCCACTGTGGCTTTTACCCATGGTAAAGACACCACCACCCATGAAGACCTTGCATTTATTCCCCCGGTAAACGGGCTTTTGGGGGTACGCTGCGATGTGCTGAACGGGTTCTGGGGAAGTCTTGAAATGGAGTGGGCGGCCTGTCAACATGCGGTACCTTCGGCATGGAAAGCGGTAGCTGGGAAACCATGAATCTCCGGGCAGGGTATGGGTTTCTAATGAGTAGACTTCATCATGAAATTATGCTGGGCCTGGATAATCTGTTTGATAGATCTTATCGGAATTATTTGTCCACCTCCAGGGACATGGAGCTCAAGGAGGCGGGGATCAGTTTCCTTGCTTCATGGCGGATGATTTTTTAATAACAAGAAGTGTCCCATGGTATCACCTGTGACAGTTTTGATATTATATGCCTTGCATGTTGTGCTGAAAATCTGATAATTACTATTTTGATGGACTGATGGGTAAAGTGAGGTGACTTTATTGCAGGAATCTCGGGATTTTCAGGATGTCGTATTGTCGATATTCAAGGCAATTATACCAAAAATCAGGCTAAAAAGTACACCCAGGTCAATCTACGAGAGGTGACTTTAATATGCAGAAACCAAACAACCATAAGTCAGTAGCGCCAATTCCTCCCCCACTGAATCAGAGATTCAGAAGGGGACTCCTTGACGAGGAGTTGAAATATATTATTCCAAAGGTGAATATGTGGCCCAGGGCCAGATTAAGTTCCAGGAAAAATACGGATATGATCATATATGGGCCACCCACTACACGGTCCAGGATTGCGAAATTACACCAGATTGTCATGAATCTTGCCACAAATAATGATGCTTGAACGATTAGGGTACCATGTGACCCCGCAAAGACAGCCTGGAGGCCCTTGAAACCTTTAATGCCACCCAGATGCCTTTGATTTGGTCATTACTGACATGACCATGCCGAAAATGTCCGGGGATGAGCTTTCGGTTGCATTGACCCGGATACGACCGGGCATTCCCATATTACTCTGCACGGGGTTCAGTGAAAATATGTCAAAGGAAAAGCCCCAAGCCCTTGGTATCAAAGGCTTTTTGCAAAAACCGATGAGCATGAGAATGCTTGCCGGTAAAATTCGTGAAGTACTCAGTTAAGCATTGTTTAAATTGGAGAAAATTAAATCTATGCCCCAAGTGCCACTTGAAATTAACGATTCTGAAATAGATGTCCATGGCCATCGCTTGTTTGTTAAATGGTTTCGTCATGCATTGGGTGACAATGGGGAAAAAAAACAAGATCTACCCGTTGTGGTCATGCTCCATGAGGGGCTTGGCTGTGTTGAAATGTTGCGGGATGTACCCGAAAAAATAGCCCGGTTAACCGGTTGCAATGTCATGGCCTATGATCGCCTGGGCCATGGTTGCTCGGACAGGTTGCCAAAGTCCCATGCCCACAATGAGTATATCCTTGATGAAGCCTGGAAATTTCTTCCAGAGGTGCTGGATCAATGTGATATACCAAAGGCTTTTTTATGGGGGCACAGCGACGGGGGAAGCATGGCGTTGTTATTTGCAGGACGGTTTCCACAAAGGGTGTCAGGGGTGATCTCCGAGGCAGCCCATGTGTATGTGGATCCCCTGACGGTTCAAGGAGTTAAAACCGCAGTAAAGGCATGGGAAGCAGGAAATTTGAGGGAAAAATTGGCAAAATATCATGGAAAAAATGTGGATGGGATATTTAATCGCTGGACCACCTTCTGGCTGTCTGATACCTTTGCCCAATGGAATATTGAAGCCCATCTTAAGGATGTCACGGCTCCGGTACTGGCCTTCCAGGGAGCAGATGATCATTATGGAGAACCCGGGCAACTGATGTCCATCACTAAAAAAACCGGTGGTCGCTCCCAACGGGTGATGATCCCCGGGTGTGGTCACGTTCCCCATCTCCAAGCTTTTGATGTCGTTGCACCAAGGGCCGTGAAATTTATCAAAAAACATGTATAAGGTCCACGGAAATGCGGATTGATGGGTGATTTTGTTCTTCCGAAAGTTGAGTTAATAATTCCAGATCAATTGAGAAGCGTCCCAAACTTGAACTGAGAACTGATTAAAATACGGTGTGAAATTTTCCAGTTTATCTGAATCGGTGGTTTTGTTTTTTTCAATCAGGCTATTATCCATCTTGATGCGCCCCTTTTTTGTACGTATATGGGAGAATTGTATATAGCTATTGTCGAGATATATGCAATATATCTCAGGATATTATGATTTAACAAATCAATGATTTCAGTTTAGAGAATTGGGTGGTAATGAGAATTTACGTTTCACTAAAAAGGCATAATTGATATATATGGTTAGGCCCGTAATTAAAATTAACTCCTTTGATATTCATGTAAACGGACATCGTTTGTTTGTAAGGTAATTTTACCATGGAATTGATGAGAATGGAAAAAAATCAGCGTCTCTGCCCGTTGTGGTCATGCTCCATGAAGCCCTTGGCTGCGTCTCGATGTTGCGGGATGTTCCTGAACATTTGTATGGGCTTTTCTCAAAAGACTGTAAAGTACTTTTGAGATCATATGAAGGATGCCGAATATTGAATCATACCCTGATGATATCAAAACACCTGTTTTGGTGCTTCAGGGGGAAGTTGATCAGTATGACCTTTCTGGACAGATGTGTTCCATAGCAAAAAAAGTGACCGGTGAATCAAGAATGGTGTTAATTCCCCATTGTGGCCATATACCTCACCTCCAGGCTTTTGGAATTGTTGCACAATAAATAGTTGATTTCGTAATGAAATATTGCATATACCCTCCTTGATTCAGTCAACGACCTCCGGCAGAGCCGGAGGCTTTTATGTGAACCGCTCAAAGCGGTCTTAAAAGCGTGAACCACCTAAAGGTGGCAAGGCAATCTTAATTCGTTTGTTGGGAATTAACTAATCTTGCCAATGGCGGTATTTGGATTTGGCTTCATGCATCTATAAGAACCTCATGATAATTGGTTTTAATGAACTCGATCAGCATTAATCATAGGGGAAAGGGCACATTTTCTTATGCAAACACCTAAATATCGCTGTAGTATTATGACACTCCCGCAAATGTCAAACTTTGGGAGTCTCCCCGGCATAGCCGGGGGTTTACCATTATTAAATCATTCAGTGCCACACCCAGCACACCCAGATTATTAATACAAACTTGACTTAGGGACTTCATCATAATAAAACTACCCACTCTTGCATGCACCACATTTGATAGTCGGTGGAGAACTCATTAAT
>JASFYZ010000299.1:0-6833 GCA_045046665.1 Desulfobacterium sp. | reverse complement strand
ATTGCCGCCCGCAGGGCACTATGTTTATAGGCCATGCCTGCAACGGAAATCCAGATCTTTTACTTGACCTCCACCCGCCTCTATGTTAACCACACTGACAATAAAAAGTTAACCAAAAAAAACCCTGCAAAACCATCAAAACGGATGCAATGAAAAATAAAATATTACAATACTTATGGGAACAACCCAACCGCATTATTTCAGGGGTTCAACTAAGTCAGCTCCTTGGCATCTCCCGGGTGGGGGTGTGGAAACACCTGAAACAACTTAAAGAAGCAGGATACCGCATTGAATCCACTCCCAAGGGATACAGACTTGCAGACCCGGAAAATTTGGTGCACCCGTTTTGTTTTCCGGGAAGGGAAGATCGCATTCACTTTTTCCCCCAGGTTACCAGCACCATGGATAAAGCAAGGGAACTGGCAAGATCCGATGCACCCCATCCAAGTGTGGTGGTGGCAGATCATCAAACCCGGGGAAGGGGGCGATTGAACCGCACCTGGTTTTCCAGCCCCGGTGGGTTGTGGATGACCCTTATTTTAAAACCGGATCTCCCCCCCCCGCTGGCGTTTAAAGTTAATTTTGTGGCCTCATTTTCCATGGCCACGACATTGAACCGACTGCATGGCACCGACATCCGGGTTAAATGGCCCAACGATCTTCTGGCAGGGGAGAAAAAAGTGGCAGGCCTGCTGTCGGAGATGGAGACCCGGGGGGACATGATCTCCTTTGTGAACATCGGCGTGGGGCTCAATGTGAACAATGATCCGCCGCCGGAAGAAGAGAGGGCCATTTCACTTAAAATGCTGCTGGGGAAAAGTGTCTCCCGCCGGGACATTTTAATGGCGTTTCTGGATGAGTTTGACATGCAGATGCAGGACATAGGAACAAAAGATGTCATTGGCCCATGGAAAACCATCACCTCCACCATTGGTAAAACCGTGAACATTGAAACCCGGGGAGAGATCAACCAAGGGGTGGCCCTGGACGTGGATGAAAGCGGGGCACTCATACTTGGCCAGAGCGACGGCACACAAAAAAAAATCATTTATGGCGATTGTTTTCACAAATCGGCATAACCCTAAAAATAATCCAGAGAAGGAAGATACCCCGTGAACACATCTAACACCCTTAGAATGACCATATACACCGCCCTTTTTGCAGCCCTCATCGCCGCCGGGGCTTTTATTTTCATCCCTGTGGGACCGGTGCCCATTGTACTCCAGAACATGTTTGTCCTCATGGCAGCTCTGGTGCTGGGTCCCCGGTGGGGCCTTGCCGCCATTTTGCTCTATCTTTTCATGGGGGCCTGCGGATTTCCGGTATTTTCCGGGGGCACCGGGGGTATAGGGCGGCTTTTCGGGCCCACTGGCGGATACCTTTTAGGCTACATTCCCGCCGTGGCCGTCACCGGACTTCTGGCAAAGACCTTGGGACAGCGCCCCCTCACCGATGCATTGGCCATGGCTGTGGGCTCCCTTATTGTATATGGGGCCGGGGTGCCCTGGTTGAAATTCGCCACGGGCATGCCCTGGGACAAGGCCCTGGCCCTGGGGCTAATTCCCTTTATCATCGGGGATATCATTAAAATTGCCGCTGGCACCTGGGCGGCTGGCGTGATGCGCAGGGTAATGAATAGAAAGTAATACGAACGGCTCAAAAAGGATACACAGGTTTAGAAAAACCTTCAGATCCCATGTTTACCATCGCACAAACAGGAGCTTAAAAATTATTTATGAAACAAAATCCCATCATGATAGTGGACAACCTCTCCCACAGGTATGCCAACGGCACCCCGGGTCTTTCCAATATCTCTTTTTCTGTTTATAAAGGGGATTTCATCATTGTAGCTGGCAGAAACGGTTCCGGGAAATCCACCCTTTTCAGGCACCTCAACGGGTTGCAGTCCCCCACCGACGGCAAAATATTTCTCCATGGCCACCCCCTGGAAAAACAGAAACACACAGCCCTGACCCAAGTGGGACTCATCTTTCAGGATGCTGACACCCAGATTGTGGGGGAAACGGTGTGGGAGGATGTGATTTTCGGCCCCTGCAACCTGAAGTTATCCCCGGACGACATCCAGAACCGGGGCGTCCAGGCATTGACGGCCATGAATCTTTTGCACCTGAAAGACAGGGACCCGTCCACCCTGTCCGGCGGGGAAAAACGAAAACTTGCCATTGCCGGGGTTCTTGCCATGAAACCCGAGATTCTGGTGTTTGATGAGCCCTTTTCCAACCTGGATTACCCGGGCACCCGGGATCTCATTGCTTCGGTGGTGTCCCTGCACCGGGCCGGTCACACCATTATTCTTTCCACCCATGATCTTGAAAAAATTATTTTTTATGCCACTCGAATGCTTCTTCTCTCCCGGGGCACCCTGGTGCATGACGATGCCCCCCTGGCACTTCTAAAACATCTGGAAGGGCTTGGTATCCGGGAACCCTGCGCGTCCCGGCTGGGTATGGACATCCCCGCCTGGGACGTCTGGGACGGTGATGGAACACCCATTGTCTCACTGTGTGAAAAAACAGATTCCCAAGCAAGAAAGATATCCCCCCAGGGGACTCCGGTGCTGGAAAAAGGCCAAACGCTCCCCCCAACAGCTTCACATGAAGATGCCAGAATCCCGGAGGTCCACCATGGATAGCACCAACGCCTTTGCCCACCACGCCGGGGTATCCTTACTCCATGGGCTGGATGTCCGGTGCAAACTGGTGTGCATATCTCTGGTGAGCCTATCCCTTTTAAAGGCCCGGATGCCAGCCCTGGGAGGACTTTCGGCGCTTCTTTTTTTCATGATGATCCACAGCGGGCTTCATCCCTGGCAGGTGGTGAAAAATCTCAAGTACTTTCTGGTGCTGCTGGTGTTTGTCTTTATCTCAAGAGCCTTGACCACGGCGGGGGATCCAATTTATTCCTTCATGGGCCTTGCCATCACCCATGAGGGTTTTTTTGAGGGCTGCATGGTGGTGTGGCGATTTTCTCTGGTGATGATTTCAGGGATTCTTTTCACCGTCACCACCCGTCCCTCCCATATCAAGACCGCAGTGCAATGGTTCCTTGCCCCCGTCCCCTTTGTCCCGGAAAAACGGGCAGGGGTTATGGTGAGTCTTTTTTTAAGATTTCTGCCCTTGATGGTGCACCAGACCCGAGAGGTGGCCATGGCCCAGCGATCCCGGTGCGGACATCTTGAAAAAAATCCCGTGAAGCGGGTGAAACGACTGGCCCTGCCCCTGTTGAAAAGCATGGTGCAAACTGCCGACGGCCTGGCCCTTGGCATGACCGCCCGGGGTTACACAGAGAATCGCACTGATCTTCCCCTTAAGCCTTCGGGAAAGGAAATTCCCGTACTGCTCTGCTGCCTTGCCATGTCTGCCATGATTTTTTGGGGCTGAACTTCTGGATGAACCAACCCGATTCTTGTACATTATTTTGAATGAAACAAACAGAGTTGTCTATTTTTGCCGCTCCAGCCAGAGGCTCGCTTCTTGGTCAAGAGCCTGGATCTGTATTTTGGGCCAGGTGACCATATGGGGCGGTAAACAAAGCCTTTCAAACAAACTATCCCTGGTCTTTTTAAGAAACAACTCCAGGAGGATGAGCTTTTCGAGCCACTCTTTTTTTCCATGGTCGGGACGGATGTTGAGCAGGGCCTTTGCCAGACGGGCCAGGACCTGGAAATTGGTGATGGAATCCATCTCAAAGTAGAGAGCCGCTTGAATGACACCTTCCCAATTTTCCAATCCCAGGAAACGATCCATTGTGTCAAGGAGTTCAAGGAATTCTGGATAGTCTCCCCTGATCCTGGCTTTTTCCCGGTCAAGCTCGGACATGACGGCAACATTTCCATAGTCCATCAGGCAATCAAACTGGCAATTACTTTCCTTGAGGCCTTTGCCATGGTGCCATACCTTGATGGCATCCTTGATCTCTCCTGAGGAAAAAAGTGCCAACCCCATAATATGACAAATATGTCCCGCAGTTCCGTCGTCAACCCCCTGGAGATCAACGTCTTTTAACAGCAAAACAATTGTGGGCCAGTCCATTTGGCCAAGGGCCTGATTGGCCAGCAGCATCAACGTCCTTGGATGATCGGAAAAGCGTTCCTTCGCCCATTCCTCTACCTCTTTTGCAAGCCCTGAATAGAGATGCTCCTTGGAAAGCGCACCATGAAAGGCAAATAGATCTTCCGGGTCTTGCCCTGTTTCCTGTTTCATGTTTTTGAACATCTTTTGGACAGCCTTGATGCTATTTTGTTCAATTCTTTTTTCATACTCCAGAGAAAGCTCATAAATTCTTCCCGATGCTATGGAACAAAACGCATACTCATCCATCAGGGGAATCCCATTGTCCGACAGCACAGGTAAAGAATCCCCGTGGCTGAACCCCGGGGGATGGTGATCAAGAATAACTGACTGAATTCCGTTCTGTCCCGGGACAACTCCCGCCACTTCGCGGCATAACTGGTCAGACGCAAAGAAAAAATTGGGGGGGTACCCCTTCCTTATACACCTCTTCAAATTTGTCAG
Source organism: Desulfobacterium sp. (assembly GCA_045046665.1). Taxonomy (GTDB): domain Bacteria; phylum Desulfobacterota; class Desulfobacteria; order Desulfobacterales; family Desulfobacteraceae; genus Desulfocicer. The sequence continues at coordinate 2,298 of JASFYZ010000299.1, read as the reverse complement.
GATGAACATTGAAGGCAAAAAGATATGGTTTTTCCTCGTCACCTTCTGTTATATGACAATAGACAAAAACCAGGCCCTTTTGCATGGAAATTGCAATGCTGCTCTCCATCTGCCCATTGGAAAAAGATATTTTTTGGAAAACAGGAGAATCATCCAGAGTGGGCAACACCTCCAGATAAAGCACGTCGAGGGGCTCCTCCTGCCCCCCCATACCCGGGAAAAGGCCCTCTGCACCAGGGATTTTCGAAGCGCGAGAATGAGCCTCCCCTGCTTCATCATAGATGAGAAAAATCCTACGGTGTCCGTCCGGGTGGATGACGCTTTTTTCCACATAACCTGGAATGGTTTTGACGAAACTATTTTCCCGATGACCACTGCCCGAATAGATATTGATGGTGTCCGTCCCAAGGGGAGAGTCTCCCATTTGAAGATCCCCCCCCTGGTTCATGGGCCATGGAACCCCGTCAACACTAACCCTCCGGACTTCCCGATGCAGTTCAAGGTTAATCACCCGGGATGTCTCCCTGTGATTTAATCCCATGGGTCGTAGATGTAGCCATACATTGTTGTGCCTGGGAAAAAGCCAGACATCCTCCAGCACATGCTCTTTTTCTACAAACGAAGTGCAATCTTTCCAGGAGAGGATATCAAGGGGCGCAAGGGTCATGGAGAACAGCCCCGCCGCCCCCCCTCCAATCCATAGGGTTTCTCCTTCCAGGCAGAGCGTGGGAAATTCCATGGGTAAGGGGGGCGTGACCATCACTGCCCGGTCAAATCGCTGGGTGGTGCAATCAAACAGCCTGATGAATATCCGGGACCCCAGATTCGACACCAGGACAACGTGACGACCGTCCGGCATGAGGGCCGAACTGGCTTGGATGTCATTGTATCTATGAAGCCCGGTGGTCCATATGCTGCCGGTTAATTTCGGTTCCTTGCATTGAACCACTGCCCAGTTTTTATGGATCAGCTGTGTCTCTTCCTCAATTTTTTTTCGCCATACTTCGACCAGAATCTCAGCCTGATCCGTTTCCACGAGCAGGGAAAGTTTTTGAGCCGCTTCCCGGGCCTGAAAATAATCCTGTCTCTCCCGGGCGATTGCATGGGTTTGTTCCAGGGTCTGGATCTGTTCGTGTTTCACCAGACGTATGCTAAGCCCATCAAGCAGTTGTCGTTCCTGGGTGTCAAGCAATTCCGGACGGAGGAGATCAACCACCTCCCGGGTTTCGAACATCCGATCCTGTTCCAGGAGTTGAACCGCTCGCTCCAGAAGTTTTTTGGCCCTTTCAATCTCCCCGTCTTTTATCTGTTTCTTCACCCGATCCAGAAGTTCACGGCCTTCCTTGATCTGCAGCAGGGTTTCTTGAACTTCCTCCATCTGTCCATGCACATGGATGGGATCTTGGTTTTCCGCCATCGTCCTCGATGCCTTATCAAGTACCAGCACCGTCCCTGCGGCCTTTTCCGGCTTGATGCTGGGAAGGGCTGCCTTGAGCTCATCTGCCCAGGTCAGACAAACATCCGTTATCAGGGAACGACATTGCTCCTGCTGACTTGGAGAAAGGCGGACATAGGCCATGAGAGCGGTCTTGCGCTCTCCTTTCTGCCACAATGACTCCACCGCATTTATTTGCGATTGTTCCCTCTGTTCACGGGCCTTGTTCAAGACCACTTCAATCCTTGAACTGATCCCTGGGGTTTCTGCATCGTCCGGATTAATATCCAGGGCTTTTTTAAGAAGCATGGCTTCACGGCTGAAATCCTTTTCAACTTTTGCGCTGTCTGCCATGTGGATGAATTCCACGGTCTTTTCCCTCTGCTGCATCCGGGTAAACTCCCCGTGGATTTTCCTTGCCCCCTGGTGGCTCGGCACTTGTTCCAATATGTTCCGGGCAATTTTGTTTGCCTGATTAAATTTTTTTCCATGCCAAAGGGCTGTCATCTCCTGCTCCCGGGGAGCAAGACTCTCCACCCGTAATTTTTCAATTTTATCCAACAGGTCCCCACCTTGCAGGACAAATTCATGATCCGGGGATGAAGAGAGACACTTGCACAGCCTTTCTGCCCCATCCAAATCGTTCCGGGAAATAAGATCTTCAACCCCCAGCACATAGACGGGCATGGCAAGGGCATCCTTTGACCCACCCACCATGGCAAGAGCCTCTTCCATGCGGTTGGTACTGGCCAGGGCCAGGGCGAGTTTGGCTGAAACCATGGGATCTTTTTTACACTCCTGGGAAATAGATACCCCGATTTCCACGACCCGTTCATGGGCAGCCAGATAATCCACCAAAAATT
>JASFYZ010000298.1:0-6315 GCA_045046665.1 Desulfobacterium sp. | reverse complement strand
ACCAGAATATAAGGAATAAGATGGACGTAAAATTAATATTGGCCCCGTTACAGGGGTATACAGATGCAGTTTTCAGAGAAATTTATACCACCCATTTTTCAGGCCTGGATGAAGCCCTGGCCCCCTTTGTTTCCACCATGGGGGAGCAGCGCCTCAAACCCGCCCGTATCAAAGATGTGTTGCCTGAAAACAACCCCAACCTGCCTGTGGTTCCCCAGATCCTTGGGAATGTGGCAGCAGATTTTATCTTTATGGCCCGGCACCTCACCCAATATGGGTACGACACCATGAACTGGAACATGGGGTGCCCCCATTCAAAGATTGCCAAGAAAAAACGGGGATCAGGCATGCTGCCTTGGCCGGATATGGTGGATGCCCTTCTGGATGAGGTGTTTTCTGCCGGGGTGTGTAAACTGTCGGTGAAGGTGAGACTGGGGAGAAAGGATAAAGAGGAAATCTTTAAGCTCCTGCCGGTGTTTGAAAAATATCCCCTGGAAGAGATCATTGTGCACCCCAGAACCGGGGTACAGATGTACGAGGGAGATGCGGATATCGATGCCTTTGAACGGGTGAGCCATCACACCAGCCATTCCCTTGTATACAATGGCGATATTACCTCCCGGGATAAATTTCAGATGATTCAAGACCGATTCCCCCAGATACAGAAATTCATGATTGGCCGGGGAGTACTGGCGGACCCTTTTTTACCCGCCAGAATCAAGGGCTTTTCCTGGGATCACTCCCGGGAGCTTGACATCATCAAGACCTTCCACGATGAGCTGTTCTACACCTATTCAGAAAAATTTTTCGGTCCTGTGCATGTGACGGGCCGCATGAAGGGGTTCTGGGCCTACATTGGTCCCTCATTTAAAGACAGTCGGAAGCCGCTGAAAAAATTATTAAAAGCCCGGGATAGAGACGCATATAAACAGGCAGCGGATGCCTATTTTGCCTCTTGTCCCCTCTATTGCCCCCTTCCTGAAGTAAATTGTAGCCATGGAACTTGATGCGGTGGGAGTCAGTGAATTGATTTTTTGATGCGGTGTGGGATGCCTGGGTGAGCCCCGGCCCGGGCCTGTGTGGAGGGCCGCCTTGCCCGTCCAGAACTGTTGGTGGAAATTTCTGTTGTTGCTGCGTTGAAAGAGTAAGGGGGGGCGATTTCAAAATACCGCTTATATCCCAACCGTCCCAGGATTGGTGACATGAATACGTTTATAACTGGTATATCAAGATCGACTGACTCCCTAATATCCGGTGCCCCTGGTTCTGGTTTTTCTCCCCCCGGGCAAAGTTGGAGCTAAGTCTGGAAAAATTATTTTTTTGGCATTCTCCTTAAAATTAAAAAAAAATTGACCCCTTTTGTAGTTTGAGTTATGCTTTCCTCAATAATAAAGTAAAATCCGTCCGGGCCATGACACATCTGAATTTTTATTTGTCAGGTCGCTTCATTCGTCTACAGCAGATCATATTAAAAAATGTTTCTCTCTGAGTCCATTAATCGTTCAACGTGATCAATTTTGTTATCGAGCCAGTATAATTAAGATTGTAAGGGGGCCAAGGGCAGCAGTTGGCTATTATTGCCAATTCAGTTGAACATCCCTTGAGCTATATACTCAGGGAGGGCCTTGCCGATTTTTCATGAACAATCCTGAGAATGGACCGTATAATAGACATGCAGTAGTTACTTACCACACGAAGATTGAAAATCTTTATTATTTCAGTGATTTGGATGGAGTTTTATATAAAAACCCTCTTGGAAAGGAGCTATCATGACGGATAAAAAAGCAGTCCCCATTTTTCTCCAACGGGCACGGGTGGGGATTTTTTTTCGCAGGTTCATGTTTTTGTTTTTTATCTTTGCCACCCTTTACAGCCTTGTGGCGGTGATTTATTCGACCCAGGTAATTTACAAGGTAAAACTCAACTACGCCATGGTAATCGAGCAATTCAACGGCACACGAAAGGCGGTGACCCAGGTGGGATGGCACGCCAGGCTTCCCTTTTTTACCCGCATAGAGCAGGACGTACCCCTGATGAACCAGAGCCTCTATCTTGGCAATAGCATGGAACCCATGCGCATTATCTCCAAAGAGAATGTGGCCTTGTGGACTTCGGCGCTGCTTACCTATCGCATTAACAACCTTAAGGTGTGGGCCATTGAAAACCTTTTTCCCAGGGACCTGCTCCAGGGGGATTTTGATGGCATCGTCAAGGATATCCTCCAGGCCCAGAAGGTGAACAGCCTCATCAGTGACCGGGAGCAGATCAAAGAGAAAATTTTTAATGCATTGAAATCCCGGCCCATCAATAAAAACGGCCCCACCCTGGAAGAAAAATATGGCATGGAGGTGGTCAGTTTTGTGCTCCGGGAAACCCGGTTCGGAGATAAGCTGGTGGAGGCCACAGAGGAGAAAAAACGAAGGGAACTCATTGCCGAGGCCGCCAATTATGCCGCAGACCAGGAGGCCGATCGCATTCGTAAATTGTACAAGGCCTATCTGGACAGCATCAGTTCACTCCAGGATGCGCTGGGGGGCAAAGGGCAGGGGATCAGTACAGAGCTTTTGCAGTTCTTAACCCAGCAGAAGTGGGCCACGGCCTATGCCAATCAGACCGGACAAAAAACCTTTGTGATGCATGACAGCCGGGTATCACCGGCCCTGACCCTTCCCCCTGATTCCGTGAAATGTACCCCAGTGGAACAAGAGGGTCAACAACCCCTACCCTAAAGGGATAGGGGTTTTACGTCATTTTTATAAACTATTGGATAAGTAAGCACTTGGACAGATCGTCGAGTGATCTCTATCCCCAAATTTGTACTCTCTATGATTAAGTTTTGCAGGCCGATTGTGTAGGCCTGACCCCTCTCTTGGGTATATGGCAAAATCAACAAACTTGATCATTGATGTATTACATCCACGACGGTTTCAGGAGGTATTCCATGCCAAGGCGGCTGACCAAAGAAAAAACCCATATTCGTCTTCCCGAAACACAGATAAAACGCATCGACAGTCTGGCGGACTCATGGTCCTATGAGACCCGGGCTTTCATGAGAGCCCGGTTGAATCAGTACCAGCCCGGTTCCCGGGTGTTTAACTGGATAAAGGCCGTTTTGTCGCGGTTGTTCTTTCTGCGACGGAAAAACAGGCGCATGAGTGTGCTAAATGATCCGGATATCCTCACCGATTGGAAAAAACGCTTCAAGTACTCCGGCGAAACCCATCCGGGGAAATCCTGGAACAAAATCATTGAAAAAGAGCTGACCCCACCGGAACGAAAGTATCTGCTGGCCGTCCTTGACTGTCATCTCACGGACATCCATGTGCCGGTGGAGGTGGAAGACATCATTGAAAAAATATACAGGGCCCACATTCGAAAGGAGTATCTCACTGGACAGGATGTACCCAAGGCACCCCTGCTTTTGGTGGAAGGATCCAGCGGCAGTGGAAAGACTGCCACAGTGCAGGAGAGCCTGGATAAGGTGATTTTCAGAGATGAGGTGATTCCCACCATTGACTGGCGGGTCAAGCGGGATGAGATCCTGGCCAGGGAAGGGCTTTTCACCAGCCTGGAAGAGGTGGATCCAGAGTTTGCCATGGCCCTTGCCCTGGGGCGGGTCCGGCGATTTTATAGAAGGCTTTCCAGAATTCCCCTGGTGAACCGGATCTTTAAAAAGAGAATTCTGGAGAATCTTACCCAGTTTGAAGAGCGGGGGATTGTGGTGGATTACTCAACCATTACCCCCAATGATTACCAGACCGCCTACGCAGGCGAACCGGGAAATCTTTTTAGAAAGGCCATGGGACATCCCCGGGCCACGGCCATCCGCCATGTGGAGGAGGCCCACAGCGCCTTTGGCAAGGCCGAGGCAAGGGAGATGGGGGCATCGGGGCAGCAGCGCTCCCTCATTGACACCGCCAATATTGTGCTGGATGAGATCATGAACGGCACCCGGGATTGTTTTCTTGTGGCCACCACAGACCAGGCCCATCGGTTTGATCCCTCCATCTACCGTCGGTTTGTGGAAAAGGGCAGAATCATTGATGTGTCTGAATACTGGATGAACCCCTTAAACTTAAAACAGATTGTTTTGTTGGAGCTGAGTCGTCATAACTTAACCATGGAAGATGGGGAAAAAGAGAGCCCTTTGAATCTGACCGTGGAAAAAATTTATACTATTTTTCGGGAACGCAGTCTGAAGGTCACCCCGGCTTATGTCCGGAAACTGGTGGAGTCGGTGATAGACATGAAAGAGGCCTTTGAACCGAATATGCTGGAGGATCCTTTTCTGGTGCGTAATGCCTTTCAACTGGTGGCCCGGAACGTGTATGGTGAATTGTATAAAAAAGTGGTGGACCGTATGGATCGCAATGCCCCCTGGGAGGAGTATGTGGGCAACATCAAAGATAAATTCAGTGAAATGGCTAACAATTGTTTCACCTATGGGGTGAGTGAAGACAAGGGCGTGGTGCTCACAGGCCCCCCGGGGAGCGGTAAAACCTTTCTGGTGCGCACCTGGTTGAGTGAGAGTGAGCATGTCCATGACATTGCCACAAGCCCCGCCGCCCTCCAGGACCCCACCAACCCTATCCATGGGGTGGTGACCAACCTGGACCGGGTGTATGACATTGCCAAAATGATTGCCCCGGCCGTGGTTTTCTTTGATGAAGGCGACTCCCTGGCCCCCCGGAGAAGCCCATCAGGAGGGGCACCCTCCGACGCGGTGACCAATAAATTTTTAAACCTCATTGATGGTGAAATTCCCTTGAATAAGGTGTTCACCGTTCTCACCACCAACCGTCTGGATATCCTGGACCCGGCCCTGATTCGGTCCAAACGGCTCAAGGTGCTTGAGGTGTCAGGGCATCTGCGGCAAAAGGATATTGCAGATATTATCAAAAAACAATTTGCAGCCATCACCCATGGTCGGCAGATTTCTGTGGAACAGATCATTGAAACGGCCCAGGGGATCTGTAATACGCCTGCGGATTTTTCATCCTTCACTGAAAAGGCCATTGCGCTTTGCTCCACCGAGTACAAGGTGCTCATTAATTTGAGAGATCTTAAAAATTCCTCGGAAAAAGAAAAGATCAATTTTATTAAATTTAATTTTAAAACCCTCATGGGGATATTGGATGCCATGAAGGCCCCCCCCCTGCTTAAGGCGGAAATCCAGGGAGACCCCACCCATTTTGTCCGGCGCTATTCCAGTATACTTAAACTGGCAGAACGGATCAACAGTGAAAAAGAGTACCTCATTGGCGAAACCCATCTGGAGTCCGCCCGCAAGGAGATTTCCAAAAGTCCGGTGCGTAAAGGCCATGTACAGCTCAACGAATTTTTGGAATCAGAGCTCAGTCAGGAAGCCCAGGTGGGTTTTATCATCGGGGTGGGAGCCAACGAGATGACGGGCATTCTTTTACCCATTGCCACCAGTCTCACCAGTCGCCTGAAACAGGATCATATTCTGGTGACAGGGGCGGTGTCCTCTCCGGCGGACAGTGCAGCCCAGATGGATCTGGCCGTGCAGATGACCCGGCAGTCGGCAAGGGAGGCGCTGACCATGGTGAAAAATTATCTCCAGGAGCTTTCAGATGATATCAACATTGCCGGGCTTTTTGAGGACTTTCTTAAACGGTATGCTATTCACCACCAGCTATTGTCTGCCTCCTATAATGTGGGAGGGCCGTCTGCGGGGTATGCCCTGGCTTTGAATACCCTGTCTGCGTTGTTGAGAATTCCCTTGTGCAACGACTTTGGCATCACCGGTGCTCCCTGGACCAAGGGGGTAAGAAAGGCTGAAGTGGGGGGATCGGTGATCATTGGCGGGCATCGTAAAAAAACGGAGAAGGTGTTGCTTCACCTACGGCGCATGTACATGCCCCTGCAAAACTACAAGGATCTGGAACCAGAGTTTTTAATGGGGTACTGGACCGCCGGAAAGGATATCATTGCCGTGACCCATTTTGCGGATCTCATTCCCGAGGTGGCGGCCCTGGGCGGGGAACATGATGAAAAACGTAATGCATTGGTGGATATGCGCATTCGTATCAAATCCCAGATTTATCATGGGGTGAAACGAAATCGTGAGACGTTAAAAGAGCAAATTCTCCAGGAAAAAAAGGAACTTCGACAGATACTTGAGGCAGAAATTTTAAATCGACTCCACGCCATCAAACGATATCTTCTGGATGAACATCGAGACCGGTATCTGGCCCATGAGCGGATTTTTGAAACTTATAAGATAACCCGATGACCCCGGGCAGACTTGGTTTCTCATATAACTGCCCCGGGCAGACCGCATGGGGGACCCGG
>JASFYZ010000297.1:0-8122 GCA_045046665.1 Desulfobacterium sp. | reverse complement strand
TACCCATTAACCGTTTTTTTATATAACTTATAAAATAAGCACAAGGAGGATCTCCATGGCAGTGCATGTTGCGAACCACCCCCTGATCAAACACAAGTTGGGCCTGATGCGGGAAAAGAATGTTTCCACAAAAGATTTCAGAGATTTATCGTCAGAAGTGGCACGGCTTCTCACCTATGAAGCCACCAAAAGCCTTGAGACAGAAATCCAAACCATCCAGGGATGGGCCGGGGAGGTTGAGGTGGAAAAAATCAAGGGTAAAAAAATCACCATTGTTCCCATTCTTCGGGCGGGCCTTGGCATGATGGACGGGGTGATTGATCTGATTCCTTCTGCAAAAGTCAGTGTGGTGGGATTTTACAGAAACGAAGAGACTCTGCAACCGGTTCAGTATTATGTAAAAACAGCCAGTGCCATGGAGGAGCGAACCGCTTTGATTTTGGACCCCATGCTGGCCACTGGAGGCACCCTCATTGCCACCATTGATTTGCTGAAGGAGTCCGGCTGTAAGAAAATCATGGGCCTTTTTCTGGTGGCAGCACCGGAAGGGATTGCCAAGGTGGAAGAAAAGCATCCAGATGTGGATATTTATGTGGCTGCTGTTGACGAGCGTCTCAACGAGGTGGGCTATATTCTACCGGGTCTTGGGGATGCCGGGGACAAAATATTTGGAACCAAATAGGAGGCGTGATGTCCCAGGACCATATTTCATCAACAACGTATGACTTCAGGCTCAAGGATTGTCTTCTGGGTGCCCAGATGCTTTTTGTGGCCTTTGGTGCCTTGGTATTGGTGCCGCTTTTAACGGGGCTCAATCCCAATGTGGCGCTTTTCACTGCTGGAGTCGGTACCCTGATTTTCCAGGTGGTGACCCGGGGGAAAATTCCCATTTTCCTGGCCTCGTCCTTTGCCTTTCTGCCCCCCATCATGTATGGCGTAAAAACCTGGGGGATTCCCGGTACCATGTGTGGCTTGTGTGCCGCTGGTTTTGTTTACGTGCTTTTAAGTTTTTTCATCCGATGGCAGGGAAGTGATGTCATTAAAAAAGTGTTGCCGCCTGTGGTGACAGGACCTGTTATCATGGTGATAGGACTTATCCTTGCCCCTGTTGCCGTGAACATGGCCATGGGCAGGACCGGGGATGCTTCCTTTGTCCTTTTTCCCCAGGGAATCGCCATGTTTATCTCTTTAACCTCCCTTGCCGCCACGGTGCTGGTCTCCATATTGGGCAAGGGTATCATGCGATTTGTTCCTATTTTGTGCGGCATTGTCACAGGATATGTGCTCAGCCTTTTATTTGGCATTGTAGATTTTTCCGCAGTGTCCAACGCGGCTTGGTTTGCCATACCTGATTTTGTCTTTCCCGAGTGGAACCTGCAGGCAATTTTTTACATTGTCCCCATTGCCATTGCCCCGGCCATCGAGCATTTTGGTGATGTGTTGGCCATTGGTGGGATCACTGGTAAGGATTATGTTAAAGAGCCGGGCATTGAGAACACCATGCTGGGTGATGGCCTTGCGACCTCCTTTGCTGCTTTTCTCGGGGGGCCACCCAACACCACTTATTCCGAGGTCACCGGGGCCGTTGCATTGACCCGGGTGTTTAATCCTGCGGTGATGACCTGGGCTGCCATTACCGCCATTCTGCTTGCCTTTGTGGGTAAAATGGGCGCCTTGCTCCAGACGGTGCCGTCACCTGTCATGGGCGGTATCATGCTGCTTCTTTTCGGGGCCATAATGGTCATTGGACTTAATATCCTGGTTAAGTCTGGTGAAGATCTCACCGAGGCCCGGAATCTCTCCATTGTTGCACTGATTCTTGTTTTCGGCATTGGCGGCATGACCTTTTCTGCCGGTGAATTTTCCCTCCAGGGCATTGGACTTGCCGGTATTCTGGGTGTTGTGATGAATCTGGTACTACCACGGCGTAAAGCTGAGTAAGACGATTTAAGAACAAGCACTATGGGTGGACCAAGCTTCTGACTGGGTCCACCCATATGGCAAATGATATGATGGGCTTAATCACAACGTCGGCCATCTTGGGGTGGGGCCATCTTAGGTTGGGGTCAGGCTTGTGTTATTGGCGTTCTCGACCACAGTCTGTGTAAACTCTAAAACCACCAATAATGCCAATAATGCCAACCGATCCCCATCGCTAATGAAGCCTCCGACCGAAAAAATGGGAATGCGCCCGATCCATCATCAGTGTCCTGATGAGTGATAAACAGTGACAGGTCTCTCATCAATGGGTACATAATCCCTGATGGTTTCTCCCATGTATATCTGCCGGGGCCTGCTGATTTTTTGATTGGAATCCATCATGTCCTCACGCCACTGGGCAATCCAGCCCGGCAATCTGCCAATAGCAAACATTACGGTAAACATATTGGTGGGGATTCCCATGGCACGAAGGACGATGCCGCTGTAATAATCCACATTGGGATAGAGATTTTTTTCTTTAAAATAATCATCTGCCAGGGCTGCTGCTTCCAGTTCCATGGCTATCTTGAGCAATGAATCCAGATGTTTACATTTTGACAATACCTGGTCGCATATTTTTTTCATGATTTTGGCTCTGGGGTCATAGGTTTTATAGACCCGGTGGCCAAATCCCATGAGTCGGAAGGGATCATTTTTATCCTTGGCCTTTTCAATGACCTGGTGGATGCTCAACCCTTGCTGCTGGATGGATTCCAGCATCTGAATTACCGCTTGATTTGCCCCACCATGAAGGGGCCCCCACAGGGCAGATATACCCGCAGACAAAGCCGCATAGATATTCACCTTTCCACTTCCCACGACCCGCACCGCCGCCGTGGAACAATTTTGTTCATGGTCTGCATGGAGAATCCAGAACATATTTAATGCATCCACAAGATCATCATCCATGTGATAGGGGATCACCGGGCTGTCAAACATCATGTGAAGAAAATTGGCGCAGTAAGAGTAATCTGGCCGGGGGTACACCACCTTGTGCCCCCGGGATATTTTATAGGCCATGGCAGCCATGGTTCTCACCTTGGAAATGAGGCGAAGGTAGGTGTTGTTGAGATCTTCATCCAGGTCTATGAGTTCCGGGTAAAAGCTTCTGAGGGCATTGACCATGGCGGAGAGAATCCCCATGGGATGGGCCTTTCTGGGAAAATTCTGGTAGAAGAATTTCATGTCTTCGTGTAACAACGAGAAATCACTGAGCATGACACTGGTGCGGGTGAGGGTTTTTCTGTCTGGAAGAGTTCCGTTGATCAAAAGGTAAGCGGTTTCCACAAAGGTGGAATTTTCAGCCAGTTGCTCAATGGGAATACCCCGGTAGCGAAGAATTCCCTTTTCTCCGTTCATGAAGGTGATGGCGCTTTTACAGCTGCCAGTGTTTCCAAAGCCGGGGTCAAAGGTAATCAATCCAGTATCCTGGCGTAATTTCCGGATGTCAATGGCTTTTTCACCTTCGGTTCCCTGGATAACAGGGATCTCATAGGTTTTACCATCAATGGTGAGGGTGGCAAACTGGGGCATTGGTGTCTCCTTGGGGGTTATTTGGGCTACCCACTTAAGGCGGGATAGCCTTTAAAATCAAGAGTCTTGAGAACCTTTAAATTTGGGGCCTGCAAACAACTTATCCACGTAAAAAGCCTTGAAAATATTCCGGCTTAAGTGGGTAATTTGGGATGGGAATAGCGTCTCAATCAAGACAGGATGGATGGTGGATGGTGGATGGTGCACTTGCAGGGTGACTGGAACTATAAAGGATATATCGACATCCATGTAAATATTCGGATTGATAATATAAATGTTTGGCCAGTGCCCATATTCGCCTATTTGGGACTGCGTAGGTAGCATACTAATGTTAGGTGCTAACACTACAGCGACACTTTGACTTGAAACCCTTATGGCAATTGATTTTCATGGGTTAAATCAGCATGAATCATAAGCAAAATGGCACGCGTTTCTTATTCAAATACCTAAATGTCGCTGTAGTGCTACCACAAAAGACGTTTAAAAATCCAGCCGCGATCTCCATCGGCATGCTCAACATTAAGCCACCCCCCCCGGGTTTCAATCACCTTGAAGGGAACCCCTTTTTCCACAGTAAAGACAATAGCGGTATTGGTGCCGGGGCCTGATCTGACATTACAATTATCCTTAAGGGTAATAACAGAATTTATTTTTTTCACAAGGGCATTATGTATCCAGGCCTTATCCCCCTCAAAATCTTTAAAATGAACCCAGCCCTCTTTTTTTTCCAAAACAATCAAAGGGTAATATTTTTCCACCCGCCACAAAATATCATAATTGGTGCCGGGGCCCGATCTGACATTGGCAATTTTGGAAGTAACAGCCAGTCGTTCCTGGGCAAAAACCCCTGTGGGCAAAACCATACATTGCAGGAACACCATGATAAAAAAAAGAAGTCCATATAACCGCCACGGGCGGCCCTCGTATTGCACCCGGGTTTGCCCAGAATAAAGCTTGAAATTCTCAGAAACTTGCCGGGATTTTCTTATACCACCCCTGGCAAGCTCCCTTAGCACAACAAAAATTGAAAAAGTAAGGTACGCCAAACCCAGTACCCAGTACCCAAAACCCAGCACCTGTTTTTTCATATAAAACCCCTTACCTGTGAATTTTCCGAACATAAATTTATCCAAATCCCAGAAGTACGCCCCCCTGGTAAAGAAAAAATGAAGCCACCCACGCCATGGACGTGGTATATAAAAGGTTAAAGCAGGCCCAGCCAGCAGAGGTTTCCCGCCAGATGGCAAATATGGTGGCAAGGCAGGGCACGTATAAAAGCACAAAAACCATCATGGAAAGTGCCGTCAACGGGGTCATGCCCGATTTTTTCAATGCCGCCTTTAATGCATCGGACTCGCCGTCACCAATGCCGTACAACACACCCATGGTGCTCACTACCACCTCCTTGGCCACCAATCCTGTCACCAGGGCAACCCCCGATCTCCAGTCAATACCCAGGGGGGCAAACACTGGTTCCATGGCCCTTCCCAGCCCGCCGATAAAAGAATGCGCCACCTGCTCCTGATTTTTCAAATTTTCCAGTTCTGAAATTTTTGCAGCCATTTTCCGGGGCATCCCCCCACTGTCATGATCCCCCGCACCAGACATGGTAATATCTGCCTGGTTGCTTATTCTTTCAATGTCACCCTCATAATCCATGGAATAATTTTCCAGACGGGGAAAAGTGGACAAGGCCCAGATAATGATGGAGCCCACCAGAATAACACCCCCCATTTTTTTAAGGAACATTTTGCTGCGATCCCACATGTGAATCATAAGACTTTTCAGCATGGGAACCCGGTAGGGCGGCAATTCCATGACAAAGGGGGCATCCTGGCCCCGTAAAAGGGTGGATCGAAAGAGTCTACCCGACACAATGGCCACCACAATACCCGTAAAATAAAGGCCAAAAATAACCGATCCGGCCCGGGAGCCAAAAAAAGTTCCGGCCAGGATAATGTAAACCGGAAGCCGGGCAGAACAGGACATAAAGGGGGTAATGAGGATGGTGAGGATTCTATCCTTTCGATTTTCCAGGGAGCGCGTGGCCATGATGGCAGGTACATTGCAGCCAAATCCCATGAGCATGGGAATAAAAGATTTACCATGCAGCCCCACCATGTGCATCACCCGATCCATGAGAAATGCCGTCCGGGCCATGTAACCGGTATCCTCAAACAGGGCGATACAGAAAAAAAGAATCAGAATGTTGGGCAAAAAAACAATGACACTGCCAATGCCAGCCACAATACCATTCAAAAAAAGATCTTTCAACAGTCCCGGGGCCAGCAGAAGATCAAGCCGACCAGACAAAAAGGAAACCCCGGATTCAATCCACCCCATGGGGTATGCCCCCAGGGAAAATGTAAGCTGAAACATGGCCCAGATGAAAAAAATAAATATGGGAAACCCTAAAAAACGGTTGGTCAGCACCAGATCAATGTTTCTGGAAATGTCCGCCCTTTTCCGGGGGGACAGAGTCACCACCTCTTTGACAATGCCAGCAATGAATCCGTACCGATCATCGGTGAGGACAATTTCCGGATCATCATGGAAAATAGTTTCCAGCCGAAAACGACTCCGGGCTGCCAGTTGCGTCATTTCTTGTTCCAGCTCTGGAGAAAGTTCCTCCAGGCTTTTTTTCACCACCTGATCCGATTCCAAGAGCTTAATGGCTGTCCAGCGCACCGGATTGGGATGATGTCCATGAAAATTTTCCTGTAATACGGTTTTCAACTCTGAGATCAAGGACTCAATTTCTCTGTTGTACTTGACCTTACGCCCGGATGTTCCCATGGGAAAGGATTCTGCCGCCTGAATGGCTGTTTTCACCAGCTCATCCATGCCTTGGTCACGGTTCCCAACGGTGAAAACAACCGGTACATCAAGGAGCATGGACAGACGTTCGGCATCAATGGAAATACCTTTGGATCTGGCAAGATCTGCCATGTTCAGCGCAAACACCACCGGACGATCCAACTCCATGATCTGCATGGCAAGATAGAGGCTTCTTTCAAGATTAGCCGCGTCAATTATGTTCACCACCACATCGGGTTTTTCATCCAGAATAAAGTCCCTGGCAGCAATTTCTTCAATGGAAAAAGGGGTCAGACTGTAAGTTCCGGGCAGATCCACGATCTTCAACTGGTACCCATCCCGCTTGAGGGTCCCTTCTTTTTTCTCCACGGTGACACCCGGCCAGTTTCCCACCTTCTGGCGGGCACCGGTGAGATTGTTAAAAATAGTGGTTTTCCCGGAGTTGGGATTGCCAGCCAGGGCCATGATCACGTGTTTCATGGATGCTTCACCGACTGCACATTCTCAACCATTATATTAGCCGCCTCTTCCACCCGGAGGGATACATGGTACCCCTTGACAATGATTTCAAGGGGATCCTTCAGCGGCGCATATTTTTCTACATAAATATGGGTTCCCCGGTTAATCCCCATCTCCAGCAGGCGCCTGCGCAAGGTCCCCTCCCCCCCCACCCTGACAATAACCCCCTCCTGGCCCTGCTTCATGTCACCCAGAGCAATTTTTTTTCCCGGCAGTCTTCCAGGGCCATGGGCGTGTGCAAGGGAGGTATCTGAATCCATTTTCGGTGGGGCATGCTGAACCAGAATTTTTTCAGCCAGTCCATGACAAATGGCAAAACGGCTGTCCCCTGTGGCCACCACCATCTGCCCACCTCCCTGGGAGGATACCACCTCAATGGCATCCCCGTATCTGAGTCCCATGGAGGACAAACGCATCTGGGCTCTTCTTCCTCCGCTAAAGGACTTAATGATACAGGTTTCTCCCTGGCGGGCCCGGCACAAGGGCATCATCAATTCCCGAGTTTTAAGACATTTTGAACAGATACCATAAATTTCCATGCGATGCTGGAGCATGTGAAACCCATAGGCAGCAGCCACATGGGCCTGCTTTTTTTCCAGCACTTCATCCTTGAATTCAAGGATATCACCACATTTAACACAGATCATGTGGTCGTGGTGCATCCCCAGATGCCGGTGTTCATACCGTCGGGGCCCGTCCTCAAACTGCACCATGTGGGCAAATCCAAAACGACACAGGAGCGCCATGGTCTCTTCCACAAAATCACTATCCATGGAGTCACCGTCGGTTTTAAGCTGATCTGTAATTTCCCGGCAGGTCACATGTTTTTCTGTTTTTAGAAAACAGTCCAGCACTTTGAAACGTTTCTCAAAGGCGTCCACCCCTTCTTTATGAAACAACTGCTTAAACTGTTTTTTTTCCTGTTCATGTCTGGTATTCATACACATAATCCTGTTGTTTATCAATGTTCGGACTTGGTTCCAACACGTAAATATTCGGCCAGCACCCCATATTCACCTATTTTGGCCTGCTCACATAGCATTAGTATGCTACGCAATCCCAAAGACAAATATGGGGTGCTGGCCAAATATTTACATTACCAACCCGAATATTTACTCCAGCACTTCTGGGTTTTGCATATTCTTTAGGGCTACCTACTTAAGGCAGGACAGCCTTGAAAATCAAGATTCTCAGAAGCCCTTAAATTTGGGGCATGCGAGCAATTTATCCACATAAAAAGCCTTGAAAATATCCCGGATTAAGTGGGTAGCCT
>JASFYZ010000296.1:0-3517 GCA_045046665.1 Desulfobacterium sp. | reverse complement strand
TCCCGGGTGAGGAAAGTTATTTAGGACTCATTCCTAAACCTGTTTTTTTGTCTGTAAAAAGCCAGAACCGGAATCGTTGGAATGCGCATAATTCTATGAATTCAGTATCTGGTTCAGATAAAATCCAGTGTAACTTTTTTTAGATTTTGCCACCTTTTCCGGTGAACCCTGGGCCACGATTTTACCCCCCTGGCTGCCCCCCTCGGGACCCAGATCAATGAGCCAGTCCATGGTTTTAATGACATCCAGATTGTGCTCAATGACCAGGACGGTGTTGCCCGAATCCCGCAGTCGTTTCAACACTTCAAGTAACATGCGGATGTCCCTGAAATGGAGCCCGGTGGTGGGTTCGTCCAATATATAAAGGGTCTGACCCGTGTCGCGTTTGGCCAGCTCCCGGGCCAGCTTGATGCGCTGGGCCTCCCCGCCGGACAAGGTGGTGGCCGCCTGGCCAAGCTTAATGTAGGAGAGCCCCACATCCATGAGGGTTTGCAATATCCGGATGATTTTGGGGTGGCTGGCAAAGAGTTCCATGGCTTCCACCACGGACAACTCCAGGATGTCTGCAATGGAGTGATCCCGGTATTTGATCTCCAGTGTGGCCTGGTTAAACCGTTTGCCTTTGCACACCTCGCAGGGGACAAACACGTCTGCCAGAAAATGCATCTCCACCTTGATATATCCATCTCCCTTGCAGGATTCGCAACGTCCCCCCTTAACATTGAACGAGTACCGTCCCTTCAGGTAGCCCCTGGCCCGGGATTCCGGGAGCAGGGCAAACAGATCTCTTATGGGGTCAAACAGTTTGGTGTAGGTGGCTGGATTGCTCCGGGGGGTGCGGCCAATGGGTTTTTGGTCGATATTGATGATTTTATCCATCAAAGACAGGCCTGTGATCTCCTTGTGTTTACCCACCTCCAGGGTGGCGTTGTGCAGCTTCCTTGCCAGGGCAGGATAAAGGATCTGGTTGATAAGGGTTGATTTCCCTGCACCAGAGACCCCGGTGATGCCCACCAGGAGTCCCAGGGGGATTTTGACATTAATGTTTTGCAGGTTGTTCTCGGCGGCCCGGTGCATGGTAATCCATTGGTTTTCCACATCTTCTGGGCGTTTTCGGGTGACGGGGATCTCGATTTTTTCCTTGCCGTTTAAAAAGGCCCCGGTCACCGAAGCCGGGTTGTTTCGAATTTCCTCCGGGGTGCCTTGGGCAATAACCTGACCCCCCAATCGTCCGGCTCCAGGGCCGATGTCCAGAATCCAGTCCGCCTGTTGCATGGTCTCTTCATCATGCTCCACCACAATGAGGGTGTTGCCGATATCCCTTAAATGGCGCAGGGTTTTTAGGAGTTTGGCATTGTCCCTCTGGTGCAGCCCAATGGAGGGTTCGTCCAGGATGTAGAGTACTCCGGTGAGTTCTGATCCCACCTGGGAGGCCAGGCGGATGCGTTGGGATTCCCCCCCGGACAGGGTAGGACCCTTGCGATCCAGGGACAGATAATCCAGCCCCACATTGACCAGAAAGCCCAATCTATTGGTGATCTCCTTGAGGAGTTCTCCGGCGATGAGCTGTTTGTTGCCGGAAAGTTCCAGGGTGCGGATGAAATCATGGGCCTGTCGAATGGTCATCTCCGTGATGTCAATGATGGATTTTTCCTCAATGAACACATGGAGCACTTCGGGTTTCAGGCGTTTACCTTTACAGGCAGTGCAGGTATTTTCCCCCATGAATTTGGCATAATATTTTTTGGCTCCATCAGACTGAGTCATGCGGTACCGTCGCATCAAGGTGTGCATGACGCCTTCGTGGGTTCTTTCTACCTCCCCTTTGATTTTGGCGGAGTTCCAGTTGACTGTCAATTTTCGGTTGCCAGCACCTTTGAGAATCAGGTCTCGTTGTTTTTTGGGCAGCTTCTTCCAGGGGGTATCAAAATCAATGCCCCATTGTTCTTCCATGGCCAGGAGTTGACCCAGGCCCCAGGCATTGTTGTGGTTGTTATATTTGCTCTTCTTTAGAAAGTAGTTTTTCCAGGGCACCACCGCCCCCTGGCGGATGGTGAGAGTGGGATCGGGTACGATTTTATCCGGGTCCATGGTGAGCAGGGTGCCGATGCCGTTGCAGGCAGGGCACATGCCCAGGGGCGAGTTAAAGGAAAACAGGCTGGGTTCCGGCTCGGGGTAGGCAATGCCGCAGCAGGACCGGGCCTCGCTCATCTTCATGTCTTCCCGTCCGGGGATGTGAACAATGAGTTCACTGTTGCCAAGCTTCAGGGCGGCCTCAACGGAATCTGTGAGCCGTTTTTTAAACACCTCGTCGTCCTTGATCACCAGGCGGTCCACCACCACCTCGATGTTGTGCTTTTTGTGCCGGGCCAGGGTCTGGACATCTTCAAGGTTCTGGACCACGCCGTCGATGCGGATGCGGGCGTATCCCTCTTTTGTCAGATTTTCCAGCATTTCTTTGTACTCTCCCTTGCGGTTTTCCACAATGGGGGCAAGGAGCATGATTTTGGAAGATTGGGGAAGGGCAAGGAGCTGGGTGACCATGCTCTGGGCATTGCCTCTTCCCACTTTTTCTCCGCACTTGATGCAGTACTGCTCTCCGATGCGGGCAAAGAGGACCCTGAGATAATCATAAATTTCAGTGATGGTGCCCACGGTGGACCGGGGATTTTTACTGGCTGCCTTCTGTTCAATGGCAATGGTGGGAGACAGGCCCCTGATGGTTTCGTACTGGGGTTTCACCATCTGGCCTATGAATTGTCGGGCGTAGGCGGACAAAGATTCCACATAGCGTCGCTGACCTTCGGCAAATATGGTGTCAAAGGCCAGGCTGGATTTGCCTGATCCTGAGACCCCTGTGAAGACGATGAGCTTTTTTTTTGGAAGTTCCACATCTATGTTTTTGAGATTGTGTTCCCGGGCCCCTTTGACAATGATGGAATTGAGCTCCCGGGTGTGAGTCTCTTCATTGAATGTTTCTATTTCGGGGTCAGGATGGAGGATGGTAAGGTTTCCTTTCATGTATGATATCGGCTCCTGTTCTATTGGGATACTGCCTGGTTTTAATACCGGCCACTTTATTTTAAAGAGAGGGCACTGGGAACCAAGGCTTGGGAATCTTTACCCGTGTATTTATTTTGGGGGTTTTGATCATGACACCAGCCACTTTGATGGGGGGACAGGCGTGTGATCATGTCAGAAAAACATGATAAGCACATCCTCGGAATTGTAAAGATGACAGTGGACACGCGGGACCTGATTCTTGTTTGATATTCAGGAGCTTTGGTATGCTGTTTGTAAAATATTTTCAATGGGTTAAGGTGATTGAATTCAGCATGTTTATGCCTGAAACATAGCCAAGTTTAACCCATATCAAATATTTTATTAACACAATGTGGTATTTTTTAAACAGGTTCTAAGGAACACAAACTTATTAACCTGAGCAAAGATAACAATTGATTTCGGTATAAAAGTAAGGTGCATCACACGATTAATAGTGACTGTTCCTTTGAGTTTG
>JASFYZ010000295.1:0-6385 GCA_045046665.1 Desulfobacterium sp. | reverse complement strand
AAAGGCTTTGTCCGTGATATAGCCTTTGATAATAGGGGTCAGGACCTCCAGCAGGGTGGAGATTTTCTTTTTTTCCACCTCATCAGATGCAATGGCAATGCGGTCATGGCACAACCCACCATAATAAATCAGACTTCGCATCCCTTCCACCCAAGCCTTCATCATGAGTAGCTGTCTTTTAACATCGGGATGATTGATGATGGCCACTGCCTTTGAACCTGCAGGATCGGTGAGGCCCTTGCTCTGCAAACGCTCTCTGGCATAATTGACGGCATAGACATAGGATGCCGAAGCATTGGCAAATCCCTGGAGTCCCACCATCTGACGTGCCTCGTTCATCATCAGAAACATGGCTGCCATCCCCTTATTCTTTTCCCCCAAAAGGGTGGCCATACATGCTCCCTTGCCCCCCAGCTCCAGAGAACAGGTGGCAGAACCATGGAGTCCCATCTTCTCTTCAATGCCGGTGCAGACAACATTATTGAACTCGCCCAAGCTCCCATCGTCATTCAATCGGTATTTGGGTGCCAGGAAAAGAGAGATTCCCTTGATACCCTCCGGGGCGTCTTCCAATCTTGCCAGCACCGGATGGATAATATTTTCCGTCAGATCCTGTTCTCCACCGGAAATAAAAATCTTGTTGCCCTCCAGGGAGTACGTTCCATCGCCGTTGTCCTTTGCAATGGTGGAAACAGCAGCCAGATCAGACCCGGCATCAGGCTCGGTGAGAAGCATGGTTCCGGCCCATTTCCCAGATAGCATATTTTTCAGGTAAGTCTCTTTTTGATTGTCTGTTCCAAAGGTTTCCACAAGCTTGGCAGCACCGTGGGTTAAAAGATTATAGATCATAAAGGAGTTGCAGGCACCGTAAAAATACTCATTGGCAGCCATGGCCACACTTTTGGGCATTCCCTGCCCACCCCATTGGGGATCATCTGTCATGGCCAGCCATTCGCCATCGTTGTATGTTTCCATGGCTTTGTGAAAACCTTTGGGGACTTTTACCACACCATTTGCAAACTCACACCCTTCATCGCTGGGTTTCTGTAGGGGCAGCATCTCTTTCACCGCCAGGTTCCTGGCTTCGGAGATGATAAGATCAATGGTCTTTTTACCAAACTCACTGAATTTTTCTGCCTTGGTTAAATTCTTCACTTCCAGTTGTTCATGTAGTACAAAATCAATATCTCTTCGATCTGAAATTAACTGCACCATTCAAATATCTCCTTTTTAATCTTTGTTATCCTTTATTGTACTGCCTGATTGTCAGGTATCAATCCTCTGTTTGTCCCCCGAAGAAAAAAGTTTTTTTGGCTACCCACTTAAGGCGGGATAGCCTTTAAAATCAAGCTTTGTAGCAACCTTGGAATTTAGAGCATTTCAATGGCACATGCAAGTGACACACCGCCCCCGCCGCACAGGGTGGCAAGCCCCAATGTGTTGCCCCGTTTTTTCATGGCATGGATCAGGGTGACCATGATCCTTGAGCCCGTGGAACCGACGGGATGCCCAAGACCGATGCCAGAACCGTTGATATTAGTAATCTCACGATTCAGTCCCAGTTCTTTTTCACATCCGAGATATTGTGCGGCAAAGGCCTCATTGACCTCTGCCAGTTCAAAATCTTTTATGGTAAGTCCGCTTTTATCCATGAGTTGTTTCACGGCAGGTACCGGCGAAAGCCCCATGACGGTGGGATGACAGGCACCCATGCCCGTGGCTTTTATTTTTGCAATGGGGGGTAAGCCCAGTTCTTTTGCTTTATCCAGCGACATGATGATCATGCCCGAAGATCCATCGTTGAGACCGCTTGCGTTACCTGCTGTTATCTTTCCGGTTTTGGGAACAAATGCCGATGGCAGGTTGGACAATTTTTCCATTGTCATGCCGGGCCTGAAATGTTCGTCTTTATCAAAAATAAGGGGATCTTTTTTCCGCTGAGGCACTTCAATGGGTACGATTTCTTCTTTAAACGAGCCGTCCTTTGTTGCCCTTTCACTATTGTTATGGCTTCGCAGGGCAATTTCGTCCATCTCTTCCCTTGAGATTCCCAGATGCTGGGCCACAAATTCTGCGGTATGCCCCATTATATAAGGTTTTCCCATAAAATAGCTTGCCGGAGCTTCCTTGGTGTTCAAAGGGGTGTCCCCGCCCATGGGAAGAAGGTGGGACCCACAGTGCAGCGCATGGATCATGCCGTCCACAAACTGTTGGTCCTGGAGACGACATCCCCATCTTGCATTGGGAACGGAATAGGGCACTCCGGACATATGTTCCACCCCCCCTGCAAGGATAACCTCTGCCATGCCAGCCTGAATCATGGCTGCCCCTGAGAGAGCCGCTTCCATTCCTGAAATACAAACCCGATTCACGGTTACCGCCGGAACGCTATCCGGAATCCCGGCCATGAGTGCGGCTACCCTGGCCACATTAAGGGTATCATGGTGCTCCATGCAGCAGCCATATCGGACATCATCAATCATAGCCGGGTCTATTCCGGCCCTTTTTACGGCTTCTTTCATGGTAACAGCTGCAATGGCAGCACCGTTCATGGTTTTCAGGGTTCCACCAAATCCCCCAACGGCTGTCCTGCAGGCAGAAACAATCACAATATCTTTCATTTTTTATCCTTATTCTATCTTTCTGATAGTAGAAAATATGGGCATCCTTAATTCCTGCTTTACACTTTCACAAGGTGACTGCCCATTTTACGGTGCGCGTCCTTTAAGAAGTGTAAAATACTTTTGGGATGATATAAAAGATGCCAAAATATGTAAAATTTATAACTGACGAATCTACTCACCTTGTATAGTCGTAAAAGCCTTTGCCGCTCTTTCTGCCAAGATGGCCCGCACGTACCATTTTTCTGAGCAAAGTTGCAGGACGATACTTGTCTTCTCCCAGCTCTTTATGAAAGCCTTCCAAGACCATAAGCATGGTGTCCAGCCCAATCATGTCTGCCAGGGCCAGGGGGCCTATTGGGTGGTTGGCACCCAGGGTCATTCCCCGGTCAATATCCTCGGCAGAAGCAACGCCTTCTGCAAGCACAAAGACAGCTTCATTGATCATGGGGCATAGTATGCGGTTCACCGCAAAACCCGGTGCTTCTTTGACTTCAATGGGTGTTTTTTTAATGGTGTTGACAAAAATCGTGGCAATCTCAAGGGTTTCATCCGATGTGGTATATCCTTTGATCAGTTCAACCAGTTTCATCACAGGTACCGGATTGAAAAAATGCATGCCAATAACCTTGTCCGGTCTTGTGGTAACACTTGCCATTTCAGTGATGGAGAGACCGGAGGTGTTGGAGGCAAAAATAGTCTCTTTTTTACAGATGTTGTCCAGTTCCTGATAGACTTGTTTTTTAACTGCCATGATTTCAATAATGGCTTCAATGACCATGTCTGCGTCCTGGGTAGCCTCGTTTAAATCCGTGGTGCCTTTGATGCGGCCCATGATCTCAGTTGCCGTACCCTCTTTCATTTTGCCTTTGGATACGGATCGGTCAAGGTTGGCCTTTATTGTTGCCAAACCATTTTTCACAAAACGGTCTTCCAGATCCCGGATAATGACATCAAACCCTGCCTGGGCAGCTGTCTGTGCAATACCTGCACCCATAATGCCCGCACCTAAAACAGTAATTTTTTTGATTTCCATTGCGTTGTTCCTTATTGTTAGGGAGTTCATGGAAAATAATATACCCAAACATCAATGAGCTTCATACCGACTCTCCAGAGTGCTGCATGCAAGAGTGGGTAGTTTTATTATGATGAAGTCCCTTAAGTTGTAATTGGGGATACACGGTGAATTATTAATATAATAAAGCATAATATGTGCCATGTTCAAACTTCCTGTTAATAAAGGGAATTTAACTTGGCTAATTCTTGTAACTATACTATGGAAAAGAAAATTCTGTTCTATTTGCCATATTGAGAATAAACTGTTAAATAGAACAGAAATAAACAAAGTCATACATGAGGGGGGTGCGATAGCGCCATTTTGACCCTGAAAACACAATGGTTTTGAGGGCTTGGTTCTAAGCTCGGCCACTTTTGACAGCGCAGATCAGATAGCAACAATTAAATAATTGAAATTTAACATTATATTTAATTGTCGACTGTTTACCGCCATACCCACTGGCCGACGTTAGAACCAACCCCGATTTTGCCAAGAGAGCCTGAAACCCAACGTGAGTCAATAAAAATATCAGGGATTTTTCATGATAGTTGATGAAAAAGAATTTTTCAGTGAAGCAACATTGAAAATGTGTGGCAGTCTTGAGATTGAAAAGGCCTTATATCGGTCCCTGTTGTATATTCGTAAGTTCATGCCGGTGGGCCAGATGAATTTCCATGTATATCATCAGAAAAGTGGAATTGTGGAGACGGTTGCCCATGCGACTCCAACAGTGTATGAAGCTGACTCCGTCAAGATTTTTTTATCACAAAAAGGGCGGAAGCAGGTTGAAGATCAGCGATCCGTTCGTATCCGGGTCATTGATCGACTTGGCGATGATCCTGTCACGGGGCCTGTGGCAGAGATATTTGGTGCTTCTCATTTATCGGCCCTGGTCATGGATCTTGTATTGGAAAAGACCATGTTGGGCGTTATTTCAGTATTTAATAATGGAAAAGAAAAATTTAACGGAGAGCATGTTCATCTATTAAGCCTTTTGAACAAACCTTGTGCCATTGCGTTGACCAACAGCCTGCGATTCCGTGAATTAAAAAAATTTAAGGAAGTCCTTATAGATGATAATAAGTATTTCCAGGAAGAACTGAACAAATTGTCCGGCCAAAATGTCATTGGAGCCCAAAAGGGCTTGAAAAAAGTTATGCAAATGGTTCAAAAGGTCGCTTCCCTGGAAAGTCCGGTATTGCTATTGGGAGAAACAGGTACGGGTAAAGAGGTAATTGCAAACACCATCCACAACCTGTCGCATAGAAAAAACAGGCCATTTATACCGGTTAATTGCGGCGCTATTCCGGCATCCCTTTTGGACAGTGAGCTGTTCGGTTATGAAAAAGGGGCATTTACCGGTGCCGTTTCCCAGAAACGAGGACGTATTGAACGCGCCAATGGAGGCACCCTGTTTTTAGATGAGATTGGAGAGTTACCCCCCGAGGCCCAGGTGCGGCTTTTGCGGGTATTGCAGGAAAAGGAAATTGACAGGCTGGGGGGCACCGAGACCGTCCGGGTAAATATAAGGATTATTGCGGCCACCCATCAGAATCTTGAAAAAATGATGGAGCAATCTCAATTCAGGGCAGATCTTTTTTTCAGGCTCAGGGTTTTTCCCGTCATCCTTCCCCTTTTAAAGCATCGAAAGGAGGATGTTCCAGATCTTATTCAGTATTCATTTTTATTTTGTCTGTGAAGAAAAATAGAAGAGAGTATTCCATATCGTGTCCAAGTAAGGTATAAAGGCATTATGAAAATTCCCAAAAGACTACAACCTCTGATTGATGACGGCTTGGTGGATGAAGTGATCTGCCAGCTGATGAGCGGCAAAGAAGCCGCTATATATGTAGTGCGCTGCGGTGCCGAGATCCGCTGCGCCAAGGTATACAAAGAAGCGGACCGGCGCAGCTTTAAGCAGGCCGTCCAATACCAGGAAGGCCGTAAGGTGCGTAACAGTCGCCGAGCCCGGGCCATGGAGAAACACTCCAAGTTCGGCCGTAACCAGCAGGAAGAGATCTGGCAGACGGCCGAATTCGATGCCCTCAATCGCCTGGCCGATGCCGGGGTGAGAGTCCCCAAGCCCTATGGCTGCTTCAGCGGGGTCCTGCTGATGGAGTTGATCACAAATGAAGAGGGTGAGGTCTCCCCCCGCCTGAGCGATATATCCATGTCCGCCGAAGAAGCGCTCAAAGACCATGCCGTGGTTATGAAATACGTGATGCGCATGCTCTGTACCGGCCTGGTCCACGGCGACCTGTCGGAATTTAATGTGCTGTCGGGTCCCCTGGGTCCAGTGATCATTGACCTGCCCCAGGCTGTGGATGCCACGGCCAACAACCATGCCGAAAAAATGATGGAGCGGGACGTTGACAACATGACCGCCTACTACGCCCGGTTTGCCCCCCAATTGAAGGAGAGTCAATATGCCAAGGAGATCTGGGCCCTCTACGATAGTGGGGAGTTAAATTCTGAGCAAGAGCTCACCGGCCTTTTTGAAGACACCACCCCGACAGCCGATGTGGAGGCAGTGCTGGAAGAGATCCAAGAGGCCCTGGCCGAAGAGCAGGAACGCCAGCGCAGGACTGCTACGCTTTATTAATGATCCGGGGTTGATCATAACGTCGGCCACCTTGTGGTGGAATTTTAAAATTTAAAAATAGCATTATCATTCCAAACGTTTGCAAGGGGTGTTAATTTCTCTCCC
>JASFYZ010000294.1:0-7177 GCA_045046665.1 Desulfobacterium sp. | reverse complement strand
ATCATTGTTATCAATAGATCATCCTATTCCTCCATCCAAGAAACCCAAAAGGACCAAGAGCAAAAAAAAGAAACGGAAGCAAGCAAAGGCTTCAAAAAAAAAGAATCGTCGTTAATTCAACACCCCTCCTGAATCAAAGATTCGGTTACCCACTCTTAAGGCGGGAACGGCATGGCACTTTGGGAAACCATAATCTTTACAATTAATTTTTTCACTTTGGCATTGGCGAAATATTAAGGAGACAGACAATGAAACAAATTTTTGAAGATAACAGCATGAGTATCGGAAGAACTCCCCTGATCCGTTTGAATAATGTGGTCAAAGACCTTGATTGCACCATTGCCGCTAAGATTGAGGGACGCAATCCCGCCTATTCGGTGAAATGCCGTGTGGGATCTGCCATCATATGGGATGCTGAAGAAAAGGGAATCCTGGTCCCCGGATCTAAGGATGTCACTGTCATTGAAGCCACCAGCGGCAACACCGGCATCGGGCTTGCCTATGTGTGCGCAGCAAAGGGATATCCCCTGGTACTTGCCATGCCGGAAACCATGTCCATGGAGCGGCGGCGCATGCTCCAGGCCTTTGGGGCCAAACTCATCCTCACCGAGGGAGCCAAGGGGATGAAAGGGGCCATTGCCAAAACCGAAGAGATGGTTGCCCAGGCCCCGGAGCGATACTACATGGCCAATCAGTTTTCCAACCCGGCCAATCCGGACATCCATTATAAAACCACCGGCCCTGAAATCTTTGAAGACACCGGCGGGGATGTTGATATCTTTGTTGCCGGTGTGGGCACTGGGGGCACCATCACCGGGGTTGCCCGTTATTTAAAGGAAAAAAAGGGCAGTGACATTCAAAGCGTTGCTGTGGAACCCGTCCATACCGCCGTTCTCAGTGCATTAAAAGCAGATAAACCCTTTTCTCCTGGACCTGGGGTGAACAAGATCCAGGGCATTGGAGCGGGATTTATACCTGATATTCTGGATCTGGATCTGGTGGATGAAGTGATTACTGTGACCAGTGATGAGGCCATTGATATGGCAAAAAGACTTCACCTGGAAGAGGGGATCACCTGCGGTATCTCCAGCGGTGCCGCCGTTGTAGGTGCCCTGAAAATAGGTGCATTGCCGGAAAACAAGGGAAAGCTCATTGTCACCCTTCTTCCCGATGCCGGAGAACGATATCTCTCCTCCGTACTTTTTGAAAATTTTTAAAATACGATTTAAAATGGAGGCGGCAAGTCTTTTCCTGGGCTAAAGCATCAGGGGGGCTTGCCGATGTTTTATGAAAAATAAAAAAATACTTGTTACCCTGGATTTTCCCGGTGCTGGCATTAAAATGCTTGAGAATGAAGGTTTTGACATCACCCTGTGGGACAGTAAGATTCCCATGACCCAGCCGGAATTCATTGAAAAGGCAAAAAGTCACAACGCCATTTTTTGCACCATGACGGAAAAGGTTGATGCCCATTTTTTGGATCAGTGCAGCCATCTGGACATCATATCCCAGTTTGCCGTGGGCTATGACAACATCGATATCCCCGAAGCCACCCGTCGGGGAATTCCAGTGGGATACACCCCCAAAGCCATGAACCAGGCCACGGCGGACATTGCCTTTGGTTTGATGATTGCCACGGCCAGAAAAATGTTTTATTGTCATAAAACCATTCTTGAAGACCAATGGAAAACCTTTCAACCCAAGGCCTTCCGGGGCATGGAACTGATGAGTAAAACCCTTGGCATTGTGGGAATGGGCCGTATTGGCATGGAAATGGCTAAACGGTGCCAGGGGGCCTATGATATGGATATCCTCTACCATAACAGAACCCCCAACCCCGTGGCAGAGCAGCGGTTTAATGCTCGGTTTACGGGATTTGATGAACTGCTGGCACAAAGTGATATTGTATCTGTGCATTGTGCTTTAACCCCTGAAACCAGAGAGATGTTCAACCGGGCAGCCTTTGGGAAAATGAAATCCACTGCCATATTCATCAACACGGCCAGGGGGATGATTCACAATGAGACAGATCTGATCCATGCCCTGGAAAAGGGAGACATTTGGGGCGCAGGATTGGATGTTACCAACCCCGAACCCATGGACAAAGGCAACCCGCTGCTTTCCATGGAAAATGTTTGTGTGTTGCCCCACATTGGATCTGCCACCATGGAATCCCGAGATACCATGTCCACCATGGCGGCAACCAACATTATTGAGTTTTACCGCAACGGGACCCTGCCCACCATTGTTAACCCGGAAGTGCTTAAGAGCATCTAAACCCAAAAGGATTTTTAAGATTCACCATGATGGACACACAGTCAGACTCAAAATATCTTAAGCAGGCAGAGATGCTGGCCAACCGGGTCAAAAAGCAATACAAACACCTTAGAAAGAAATTTGCAAAACAAAACATTGAGGTATTCCGGCTCTATGATGGGGATATCCCGGAAATTCGGGCTGCCGTGGACTGGTATGCCGGGCATTTGGTGGTGGCGGAATACACTCGACGGGATTCCAATCCCCAATGGCTGCCCATGATGGGCAATGCCGTGGCCGTGGCTCTTAACGTAACACCGGAAAATCTTCATTTAAAGGAGAGGCAGGCAGGGCACCAGGATGGCAAGCGCTACCAGCGTTTTGACACCACCAATCGGAAGATCGTGATGCACGAACGGGATTTGAAATTCTATATCAATTTGTGGGATTATGTGGATACCGGACTTTTTTCCGATCATAGAAATACCCGGATAATGGTCAGGGAGATGGTAGAGGGAAAAGACCTTTTGAATTTGTTCTGCTATACCGGTGCCTTTTCCTGCCATGGGGCAAAGGGCGGAGCACGCTCCACCACCTCGGTGGACCGTTCCCAAAGTACCATTGAATGGGCCCGGGAAAACATGACCCTTAATGGCATTCCCATGGAACATAATCACCTGATTCAGGCAGACACCTTTGATTTTTTAAAAGAGACCGCCGATGCCGGGCAACGCTTTGATCTTTGCGTGGTGGACCCGCCCTCTTTTTTTACAAGGAGAAGTCAGGATGATCATTTTGACATTGACAGGGATCATCCCGCTTTACTGAAGTCGGTTATTAATGTGATGCGGCCCGGGGGCATCATCTATTTTTCCACCAACCATCAGGATTTCACCCCATGCATGGAGCATTTGCCCCTTGAGAGCCACAAGGAGATCACTAAAACCACCATTCCTGAGGATTACCGGCAAAAGCACAAACAAATTCACCGATGTTGGAAACTTCTGGTAAAAAATTGATTTTTACCTTGCCTGCTTGTGCTCCTTGATGATGGGGGCATAATGAGTTCATTCATGATGAATCTTGGCCTTACTCACCTGCGATCAAACTAAACAGCCCCCGTTGCAATGCACCAGGGGCTGTTTGATTTGTGATTTTTTTTAGTTGCAGCGGAGAATGGAAATCTGATCCAATGTGCTACTTTTTGGTATGGCAGTCGTTACATGAAATGGGGCCGTAGCTCTCGCCTTTGGACTTCCGAGCTCTATGGCATTTGATGCAGGTTTTATTCATTACCTGTTTTCTTTTCAGTTCTTTGTTGGCCTTCATGGTTTTTATAATCCCCAACTCCATGGGAAATACATCATGGCAACCCTTGCAATCCCCAAGGATTTCCTGATGCTCTTTGTGGGGGAATTGTACCTCTCCCTTGGAACCGCCATTGATGGCGAACTCTTCTGCACCATGATTCACCATTGCAAGGGTTGCCACTGCTGAAAAGATCATGAGTCCTGCCACAATAACTGCCAGTTTTATCGCCTTCATAAAAAACCTCCTGAATTTTGGCATCCTTCATTCATTGGTTGACACTTTTTCAGAACAAATTTTCCTTATTTTTTGGGAATTTCTTCAAAAAAATGTCAACTATTTTTGAGGGGATATAAAGGATACCTGAATTTTAACTTTGGGGTTGATCATAACGATCATCTCACCCGATTACCAGTTTCTGGTCATAATTTCAAAATATGCCGCAGGTTTGACACAGGCCGGGCACTTATCTGGAGCCTGTTTGCCTGTGTGGATATATCCACAGCTCAAACATCGCCAGGTGATTTCCTCCGGGCGCTCAAAGACCCTTTCTTTTGCGATATTTTCCGCAAGCTCCCGGTACATCTCTTCGTGGTTTCGTTCGGCAACAATAATGGCATCCAGGGTGTCTGCTGCCCGCACAAAGCCTTCTTCTCTGGCAATTTTGGAAAATCCGGGATACATATCCGTGTGGATATAAAGCTCCAGATCTGCGGCAGATACCAGGTTGGCATGAGTATCTTTGATGACCCCGGCAGGAAAGCTCCAGTTGATCTGCTGTTCACCTCCATTGAAAAATTTGAAAAACCGCAGGCCATGTTCACATTCCTGGTCCGAGGTTTCCGTGAAGATTTTAGCAATGTGGACAAATCCGTCATCATGGGCCCGTCGGGAAAAGAATTTATACCGGGTACTGGCCTGGGACTCTGCGGCAAATGCGGTGAGTAAATTCTGTGCGGTTTTGCTTTCTCGAAATTTTACCATGGTCTATTTTCCCCTCATGCTGGATGATCAAGCCCTTTAAAATTCGTAATGAGCTTGATCATCCGTTTACAGAGTACTATTCTTCAATGATAATGGCTTCTGCGCCACACTCTTTTACTGCCCTGCGAACTACGTCTTCCAGGTGTTTGGGAATTTCATCCATCTTTACAATGGAGAGAAGCTGATCTTCGTCATACTCAAAGATCTCGGGGCACAGCTCGTTACAGTTTCTGTCACCCATGCACTCTTTTGTAATGGTTACCTTCATGAAACGATCTCCTTTTTTCAATGTTAATGGGTTTTTATGTTTTAACGATACAACTTACGACAACTAAAATGATTAATAGTTTTATCCATCAAGTCTTAAACAGTCAAACAGAAATTATAAATATGCCAGGTGTTTTAGTCCTATTTTCGCCGCCATGAGTGAAGTTTCTCCACCCAGGAAAGTAATTTTTCTGGTTTGTGCGCCCGTTTCCATTTTCCAGCAACATATTTGTTGGCCTCGGCCATGGTGGGATAGATATGGATGGTCCCCAGAATCTTGTTCAATCCCAGGCCCGCCTTCATGGCCAGGACAAATTCGGCAATGGTATCCCCGGCGTGATGTCCCACCAGGGTGACCCCGAGGATCTTATCCTTTCCTGGTACGGTGAGGACTTTTACAAACCCTTGGGCGGTGCCATCTGCAATGGCCCGGTCCAGCTCCTCCAGGTTGTAGCGGGTGATCTCATAATCAATGTTTTTTGCCTTGGCATCGGTCTCATTGAGCCCCACTCGGGCCACTTCTGGATCGGTGAAGGTGGCCCAGGGGATGGTGCTATAGTCCACCCGGAATTTTTTAAATCCCCCGAATAGGGCATTCACCGACGCATACCAAGACTGATGGGCTGCCACATGGGTAAACTGGTAAGGGCCTGCCACGTCCCCGGCGCAAAAGATAGTGGGAATACTGGTTTCCATGAACTCACCGGCATCAATGGTTCCTTTGGGAGTGAGTTGGACCCCCAATTCCTCCAGACCAAAGCCCGTTACATTGGGTTGACGTCCCAGGGCCACCAACATTTCATCAAAGGCGATGTTCACCTCCTGGCCATTGTGTGAGCACACCAGACACCGGGTATCTCCTTCCATCACCACGGCCTTTGCCCCATGCTGAGTCAGCACCCTTATTCCCTGGGATTCAAACTGTTCTTTGATCAACTGGGACACCTCTGGGTCTTCTCGTTTCATGAGATGGGCTCCCCGCTGGACCAGGGTCACTTTAGCACCCAAACCGGCAAAGGCCTGGGCCAGTTCACAGCCAATGGGACCGCCTCCCAGTATCATGAGGCGGGGGGGCAACTCTTTCATTTCCCAGATGGTGTCAGAGGTATAAAACGGGATGGTATCAAGGCCGGGCAGATTCGGTACCATGGGCCGGGCCCCGGTGGCCACCACAATATTGCGGGTGGTTAAAGTGGTGCCGTTCACCTCTACCTCCCAGGGGGATTTTATAAAGGCCTCTCCCTTTATGCATTCGACACCAAGGTCTGTGTAACGCTCCACGGAATCGTGGGGGGCCACGGTTTGGATCACCTGGTGGACCCGGGCCATGACGGTCTTAAAATCAAATTCAATTTTTCCGTGGTGAAACCCAAAGTCCCTGGCCCTGTTTACCTGGGAGAGCATCCGGGCGCTGCGAATCAGGGCCTTGCTGGGAACACATCCGGTGTTGAGACAATCCCCCCCCATTTTGTGTTTTTCCACCACAGCCACCTTGGCCTTTACAGCGGCGGCAATGTAGGATGCCACAAGACCGGCGGATCCAGCCCCCAGCACCACCAGATTATAATCAAATTTTTTGGGGCGTGGGTAGTGGGACATCACCTTGCGGTGACGCACCATCTCAACGATTTTACTGGCCACCAGGGAGAAAAGCCCCAGGAGCACAAAGGCCAAGAGAATTCCTGGTGACAAAATACCCTTGAGGGAATCAATGCGAGCCAGTTGGGTGCCCGCATTGACAAACACCATACAGCCTCCCAGCATGCCCACCAGGCTCACTCCGGCAAATACCCGGGTGGAAATGGTCGTGACCCCCATGACAAGATTGATGATAAAAAAAGGAAAAATGGGGACCAGGCGCAGGGTCAGAAGATAAAATGCCCCCTCTTTTTCAAGACCCTGGTTGATTTTTGCAAGTTTATCCTTGAATCGTTTCTGGATATAATCCCTGAATAGAAATCGGGACACCAGAAAGGCCAGGGTGGCCCCGATGGTGCTTGATATAACGGCCAGCAGGGTTCCTTTGAACAGGCCAAACAGCGCCCCGCCAGCCAGGGTCATGACGGCGGCGCCGGGCAGGGACAGGGCTGCCATGGCAATGTAAGAAGCCATGTATAGCCCCATGGTGACAAGGGCATGATCCGCATAAAATGTCTGAAATCGCATCTGCTGGGCTTTCAAACTTGTCAGGGAAAAAAAGTGGTGGAGATCAAATGTGAAAAAAAGGCCCACAGCGCACAGCACAGCAATCACCACCATGGGTTTTCCCATTGAGAAAGTAGGTTTTCTCTTTGTCACAATAAAACTCCTTTAGATTCTTATCTCTGATTTTCGTGTTAAGGAATGAGTCCTAAATAACTTT
>JASFYZ010000293.1:0-9312 GCA_045046665.1 Desulfobacterium sp. | reverse complement strand
TTTCTTATTCCTTAATAAATGACCATAAAGGGAAAATACACGCTGAAAATTTCGTTGAGTGCCTATGCCCTGGCCCTCCTGTTCGGCTTCCTGGCCACGGCGGCCAAACTGTCTACCAACTGGTTCCTGCGTGCCATGGCTGTGACTTACACCACGGTTGTACGGTCCCTACCTGAAATTTTAATGGTTCTCATCGTTTATTTCACAGTGGCGGGGCTGGCAGAGACCGCCCTTGTCAAGGCAGGGCTTGTGGACAAGGGCTTTCAGTTTGATCCCTTCTGGGCCGCCGTGTTTGCCCTGGCCTTTGTTTCAGGGGCCTTTATGACCGAAGTGCTGCGTGCCGCCCGCCTGGCAGTTCCTGAAGGACAGATCGAGTCTGCCACCGCCATTGGCATGTCTTCGATGCAGATTTTCAGGCGGGTTATTCTTCCCCAGATGATGCGCCATGCCATTCCAGGCATGGGAAACCTATGGCTTTCCATCACCAAGGACAGTGCCATTGTGGCCGTTCTCGGGGCATTCAGTGAGCTTTTGTACACCGGCTACCGCGCAGCTGCGGCCACCAGGGAATACGTATTTTTCTACGGATTGACCGCTGTTCTGTTTCTGTTGATCACGCTGGTTTCCGTGGCGGTTCTCCAGTGGATGGAGCGGCATCTGAACAGGGGATATGTATGATTCAATTTTTTAACAATGTGGCCTCCTGGCTTCCCGAACTTCTGGCAGCAACGCCGCTTACGCTGACATTAACCCTGGTGGCAGGGATTTTCGGCCTGGTATTTGGCACGCTTCTGGCGCTTGCACGCCTGTCGGATTCACTGGTTTTGTCGATGCCCGCCGGCATTTTCATGTTTGTTATGCGGGGCACCCCACTGCTTGTGCAGCTTTATCTCATCTATTATGGATTGGGGCAGATACTGCCGGGGACATGGGTGCGTCACAGTTTTCTATGGCCCTATCTGCGTGACGGATTTTCCTATGCCGTCATTGCCTTGAGCATGAACCAGGCGGCTTACAACGGCGAAGTGCTGCGTGGGGCCATCCGTTCGGTGCCAAAGGGGCAGATCGAAGCGTCAGTGGCCATTGGCATGACAAGTTTCCAGGTCCTGACACGGGTGCGTCTGCCACTGGCCTTTCGTGACTGTCTGCCGGTGCTGACCAGTGACATCATCATCTTATTGAAATCAACCGCCCTTGTCTCAACCATTACTGTGCTTGAACTGATGGGTACCGCGCGGACGATCCAGCGCGAAAGCCTACAGATCTACGAACCGCTCATTGCCTGCGGACTCGTTTATTTTACGGTTGTCATCGTGTTGACAAATATTATGCGTCCCATTGAGTCACGACTGACGCGCTTCCGCAGGGGTGATACATGAAAATTAAGGAAAAAACCGTGCCTGAAATCGCTTTGTCTGTTAGAAATATTCACAAAAGTTTTGGGGATGAAGAAGTCCTTAAAGGCATCTCCTTTGATGCCAATTCCGGTGACGTGATTTCCATCATCGGCAGCAGCGGGTCAGGGAAAAGCACGCTTTTAAGATGCATCAACTTTCTTGAAAGACCCGACTCCGGTGAGGTGGCCGTTGCCGGGGAAGTTATCCGGACACACAGGGCAAAGGACGGCCTTCAATACCCGTCAGATAAGCACCAGCTCAAACACATGCGGGCACGTCTGGGCATGGTATTCCAGAACTTCAACCTCTGGGCTCATCGCACGGTGCTTGAAAATATTATCGAAGGACCGGTGCAGGTATTAAAGCACTCTCGGAAAAAAGCAATTGCCGAGGCAGAGATCTTCATGGACAAGGTCGGGATCACCCAGAAACGGGACCAGTATCCCTCCCAGTTGTCGGGGGGGCAGCAGCAGCGGGTTGCCATTGCCCGGGCTCTGGCCATGCACCCCACTGTCATGTTATTTGATGAACCCACCTCTGCCCTGGACCCGGAACTGGTCAGTGAAGTGGTGCAGGTCATTCGACAGCTGGCAGTGGAAAAACGAACCATGATCATGGTGACCCACGAAATGGCCTTGGCCCGGGAAATTTCCAGCCATCTGATTTTTCTGCACAATGGCCGCATTGAAGAACAGGGCCCGCCGGATGTCATCATGGAGAACCCGAAATCGGATCGGCTGCGTCAGTTCATTGGAAAATTTTGAAACTGACTCTTTAAGAACTGCCAGCGAATGCTGTTTTCCCCCCCATGGGCAAGAGTACACTGGGGTCCACCGTATTAAGAACCTTAATGCATCCCGGACCGGCAAGCGTGCTTCTTCCACCGGATACAGGCTTTATGGTGATCTGTGTGCTGATCCTTTCTTTCAGTGCTGAGACATGGGAGATGATTCCGATTAATTTACCGTCCTGCTGGAGGCCGGATAATGTCTCAAGCGCCGTTTCCAAGGCGTCTTCATCCAGGGTGCCGAAGCCCTCATCCAGAAACAGGGAATCCACGCGAACCTTGCGACTTGCCATCTTGGAAAGCCCCAGAGCCAAGGTAAGGCTTACAATAAAGCTCTCACCGCCGGACAGATTTCTGGTTGATCGGATTTCACCGGCCTGATAATTGTCCACGACATTCAGCTCCAGCGGCTGCTCGTTATCCCGGATGAGCAGGTAACGGTCGGTCATCTTTACAAGCTGACGGTTGGCATGGGATACCATGAGTTCAAAGGTCAATCCCTGGGCGAAATTCCGGTATTTTTTACCATCAGCAGACCCGATCAGTCCGTGCAGTTTTTCCCAGCGAATGCATTCTTTTTTTTGACCATCGATGAATGCCTGTTTTTCCTTTATCCGTTCTTTGGCGGCCGTATTTTCAGTGAGTTTGTGGTTAAAACCGGCGATTGTGTCCCTTAGTTGTTTCAAGGTTTCCCCAAACTCTTTGAATTGTGGCTCAAGCGCCTCAAGTGTTTTCTCCGTTATCTTCTTGGCTATTTCGGTGGATAGACGTTTTTCACGATCTTTTTGTCTGGATTTGAGATCCGTCTGCCCATCATCCAGCACCTTTGCTCTTGCAGTGAGGGACTCTCTTTCTTTTGCTGTGAGCCTGGCTTCGACAAATTGTTTTTCATTTGAAAAATCAACAGATTGAAGCGCTGTGATAAACTCGGTTTCCAGTTTTGTAAGTTCAGTCGCCCTATTAATAATTTGCTTTCCCAGGGAATCAACCGTGGTCTTTTGGGTGATCAATTTCTGCTGTAGTTTATCATGAAGGAGTCTCGCCTGTTTTTCTGCCTGTTCGGCATGGTCAATTGCCTTGTTCAGACGGAACTCTTCAGCATCTGGTTTTTTATCACCGTATAATTTCTGCCGCTCATCGGTTTCTTTGGAATATTCCTTTTTCAGGGTCTCCAGGTTTTGCTGCTTTTCAGCCAATGTACTGCTTTGCATTTCAATGACCGCATCCAGACCTTTCAACTCACTGTCCATTTCTGAAATTTGCTTCTCAATGTCTCTCTTTTCCCTGATTTTGGCCTGCCATGTTGCCAGACGTTCTTTTAACGATTCAAGCAGGGAAGAAACATCAGAATCCGGTATTGTTTCAATGCCAAGCGGCTGAAGTTTGGCTGATACTGCCTGTTTTGAATCCGTAAATTCACATCGAGCCTTATCCAGACTGTTGGTCAGATCAGAAAGATTTTTTTCGGCGGTTTTTTTATCATTGGCGGCCGTTGCTTCGAGTTTTTCGTTCTCGGTCAGATTCTTGTGGGCCGTATTTTCAGCTTGTTCAAGTTTTTTTATAGCACCTTCCTGCTTTTCAGCTTTTTGTATCAGCTCTGTGAGGGCTTCAATCTTTTTTTCCGTTTCATCTGGTACAGGAATATTTCCTTGTGCGAACGGATGTTCTTTTGCCCCACAAAGTGGACACGGTTTGCCATCTTCCAATTTAGCCCGATGGTCTTCAAGCTCCAGGATCTTTGCCAGAAATGCCATTTCACGAAAAAGGGTTTCCTTCTCCGTTTGATATTCGCGTAGTAGTCGGTCACCCAGCAGCTCTTGTAGAGCATTTTTTTCTTGTCGGCATTTTTTTGCCGCATCCTCCAATTTCTGTTTTAGGGTTTCGCACTCCTTTGTAGAATGCGTTTTTTTTTGCGTCGCCTGTTTAAAGGCTTTTTGGGCTTTCTTTTCGTCAACCTCTTTTTGAACAATCTCTTTTTGTTTGGAAAGCAAACTGCTCAGCTGTTCTTCAACTCCGGCAAGGCCACTTATCAACCACTCATCCTTTGAATGCTCCTTGAGATAACCCTGGGCAAGTTTTAGATTTTCTCCAGCCTTGGTGCGCTTTTTCTGCTCCTTGAGCCTGGTTCGTTTATCGGAATTGATTTTTGACGCATCTTTTTTGAGAATTTTTTCACTTTCAGAGACAGCCTTTTCCTGTAAGCTAAGCTTCTGATCCAGGGAGCGGACTTTCTGAATAAGTGGTGTCGCAGCTTTAAGGGCTTCTTTAGATTTAAGAGTCCCTTGTTCAGAAGCCTTTAGAAATTCAGCCTGATTCTTTGAAGAGATTTCCAGCCCAGGGAGTTTTTCTTTTTCTGTATTCAGTGAGGTCTCATCGTCCGACTGCTGCTTGCGTACCGCAAAAAGCGTGGCATAGTCGCCATCCAATGTGGCTGCTTTGAATGCCCGGAAAAGTCGTTCACGTTCGGGTTTGAATGCCTCCATGTCGGTCTGAAGTCCGCTGGCTTCTTCAGACAATGCGCCGATTTCTTTTTTCAGTCCATCAATACCGGTTAACCATGCGATGGCTTTTCCTGTTTCAATTGACTTGGCGGTAATTTCAGTTTCTTGTTTTTGCTTGTCCCCAAGCTCTTGTTGGATCTCTTGCTCCTGATCTGGTTCAAGAATTATAATGCCGGCGGTTTCGGCCTGTAGCAGGTTCAGTTTTCCCCGCTCATCACGCAATCTTTCATGGACTCGCCGGGAAATTTCTGAATAAATCTCTGTGCCGGTTATCTGTTCAAGTATCTTGGATTTCTGTTCTACATCGGCCTTAAGGAAGGTATCAAAACCACCTTGGGCCAGCAGAATGGAACGGGTGAAACGCTCAAAATCCATGCCGGTTTTTTCTTCCACCGCATGCTGAACCCGCCGTAATTGGTTCTCAATCACCCTGCCATCCGATTCACCCTCAGCAATGTCATGCTGTGGATTCTGTAAGTTTCCCCCGGGTTTTTTGCGGGCACGACGCTGTTCCCAATGGCAACGAAACCGGCCAGCCTGGGATTCAAACACCACTTCGGCATAGCACTCGCCGGTCTGACGGGACATGATTTCATTGCTGCTCTTAGTGATTCTTCCCAGGCGAGGGGTTGTGCCGTACAATGCCAGGCAAATGGCA
This sequence comes from Desulfobacterium sp., assembly GCA_045046665.1. Taxonomy (GTDB): domain Bacteria; phylum Desulfobacterota; class Desulfobacteria; order Desulfobacterales; family Desulfobacteraceae; genus Desulfocicer. Next base: position 3,969 of record JASFYZ010000293.1, on the reverse strand, counting down.
TCAAGGATGGTGGACTTGCCCGCACCGGTGGGACCGATCAGAGCAAAAATACCGTTGGAAAGATATTCCGGGTTTGTAAAATCAATAAACCATTGTCCATAGAGGGAGTTGAGGTTTTTAAATCTGAGTTCAAGAATTTTCATAATCAGCCTCTTTATTCTGCGTTGACGTCTTCTTCATGGAGAGACTGAATTATTTCATTATAGGATGCCGTCAGCTCCTCCCGGTCTTCTTTGGGAACATGAAAGGTCTCCAGACAGCGGGTAAAGACATCGCTGTTGTCCAGATCATCAAGGGTTTCATTGTCTTTTATGGTACCCATCACACGGTCAAGAACCCGCTTGTTTTTGATCCGGCAAATTTCCATGTCAGAATCAGCCAAAGCCTCATCAAGTATTTCCCGTAAATTACCGATGATATCTCGACCCGTATATTCAATCTCAAGCCATGCCCGGCTATGGCTGTCTTTCAGCTGTTCCAACTTTTCATGGATATCATCAATTGAGCCCACTATGCGAACCAGCGCTTGGAAACAAGGTACCTGAATTTCCTGAATATCCGGGGTGGTATTGTTAAATTCAACAAAAATTATCTTTTTGTTTTGGGTTGCCTCTCCATAGCCCATGGGTATGGGCGAACCGCTGTAACGAATGTGTTCCGTGCTGCCAACGGACTGAGGAACATGCAAATGCCCCAGCCCGAGATAATCAATTGAAGAGGGGAAGACATCTTCACCCACATGGGCCAGGGAGCCGACATAGAGTTCCCGGACGCCGTCTCCGTCAACGGTCTTTCCCCCGGCGGTAAAAAGGTGGCCCATGGCAATAATGGGAATGCCGTCATGACCGGCTTTTTTAAATTCTGATTGTTTATGTTCTGCAATGGCACATACCTCGGCATAATGGTTCTTTAGCCCTTTAATGAGCTTTGCATTTTTGTCGTCAATGCTTTCCCCGGGCGCAACGGTGCGGATATCCTTGTCCCGGAGATACGGTACCGCACAGACAATCGCCTCGGGCAGTTTACCGTTATGGAGCACAATCACTTCATCTTCCAGGGATTGGGTCATGGCGCCCACCACATAAACGTTCAGCGCCCGCAGCAGTTCTTTCGGGGCATTCAGGAATGAAGGGGAATCATGGTTTCCGGCAATGACAACAATATGGCGACAACAGGAAGTTGAAACCCGGCAGAGGAAGCGATAGTAAAGCGTCTGTGCCCGATTGCTGGGCGTGCTGGTATCAAAAATATCCCCGGCGACCAGCAACGCATCAATGCCTTCTCTTTCTATGGTTTTGGCCAACCAATCCAGAAATTTTGAAAACTCCTCATAGCGCTTCCGCCCGTAAAGGGAACGTCCCAAATGCCAGTCTGATGTGTGGAGGATTTTCATTGGACCGCCACAATTGCAACTAACTTACAGAATGCCTCTTCCACGGTACGTGTCTGGTAGGCCTGTTTCTTTAACTTGAATTTCACTGGCTGGTTTCCCTTTTTAACCACGGAATACGCTTGGCTGCGTGTGAACTTAGAGGATTTAGTAGACTCTATACATCGGGCCGTTCAAACGGCTTTATTTCATCTGCGGCCCTAACCGGATGTTGTCCAAGTGGGGACAATCCGGTTTCATTCGGTTAAACCGAATTAAAGGTATATAGAAGGAACGAAAAAATCAAGTTTTCTTTCCGAATTTAATTGAGTTTAGCCTAACTTTTTCCCGTCCCAGCAGTACCTATTGAAAAATGGGTACTGCCCCATGTGATGGCTGGTTAGATGCTGATGATCCGGCTGTAGAAGCGGACGCGGTATAGTGGACCCCAATGTCAAAATAGGTTATTACCCTGAATCATGCCAGTTACTGTTTTGCAGGTTTTGAATGTCTGTGGATCTGAAGGGTAGATACTAAAAGCAACCACAAGAACACCCCCCCGCAGACGGTCCCGGGCCGGACCCATCGCCGTCGGGGCGGCGTGGGTCCATTTTCAATATTCGTTGTGACAGGCTGCCCTGTCATGTGGGTTGTGTGAAATATATAAAATTGCACCATTGCTATATTGCAAAAAAGAACAAAAAAATATATCTTTTTTAACGATACCATAACTTTTTAGAATATTTTTTTATATTTTAAAAGGTTTTGGCTTGACAATGTGTGAAGCATTAAGTATCAGAAACAAGAATACCCTTTATTTTTTCACCAAAATACAAACTCACATATTTAAATTTTATTGTGGCACTAAATTTGCTTTAATCTTACTCAGGTCCTATGAAATTATGAAATCGTAACTGGAGCAAGCCTGTAATTTAGTTAGCTCAAAGACAGGCTTGGGTAGGATCGGGTATAAGAAACCCGCATAAATACGACCCACATGACAAGAACCATTTATCTGGGCAAAACTCGGAACTTTTTTAATCGCTATGTTTTGTTCGGAAAAGGATATATCACTTGACAGTGGCCGCAATGGCAGGCGTAAAACCGAACATGGCCCATCCCAAACATCCATTGTCAATCATTAACCGTACCATTAAGGTATGACGTGTAAGGAGAGCAAAAGAAAATGACCGAAAAGTATGATGCCATCATTATCGGAGCCGGCGTTATAGGATCGCCCATTGCTTATGAACTTTGCAAAATGGGTTACAAAACCCTTAACGTTGACAAACAACCCGATGCCGGAGAAGGTTCCACTGCAGGTTCATGTGCCATTGTAAGGGCCCATTACTCAACGGCAGATGGCGTGGCCATGGCCTATGAGGGCTTTAAATATTGGTTGGACTGGGAAAATTACCTGGATCATGCAGCGGATGAAAAAGGCCTTGCCAAATACATGAATACCGGATCTCTTCTCCTTAAATCCGAAGGCCATGACTGGAAAAAAGTCCAGGCGAACTATGATGAGGTGGGTGTAAAGTATGAAGAGTGGGACAATGAAACCATCAAAAAAATGGTACCCCCCATTGATGTTCACAAATACTGGCCGGTGAGACGTCCGGAAGATCCCGCATTCTACGATGAGCCCAAAGAAATGCTGGAAGGCGGTATTTTCTGCGCAGAAGGGGGATATGTAAATGACCCTGCTTTGTCTGCCCATAATATCATGAGGGCCGCCGAAGCCAAGGGCGGAACCTTCCTGTTCAATGTAGAGGTTGTGGATATTCGCAGTGAAAACGGCAAAGTCGCTGGTATCACGTTAAAAGACGGTACAAAAATTGACGCCCCTGTTGTGGTCAACGCAGGTGGACCCCACTCCTTTAAAGTCACCCAGATGGCCGACGGTGTATGGGAAGGATGCAACATCAAAACCAAAGCCCTGCGTCACGAAGTCATGCATTGCCCCTCTCCAGAAGGATATGACTACCTCAATGATGGCTACCACATGTCCGATGGCGATATCGGTTGCTATGTAAGACCTGAGGTGGGCAACATGTTCCTCATTGGCAGCGAAGACCCAGATTGTGATCCCCAGGAATGGGTAGACCCCGACGAATTTTACGCAGGAAAAGGCGGACATGGCAAGGATAATCAGCTGACGGATGAGCAATGGAAGGCCCAGTGCTACCGTTTGGGAAAACGCATTCCAGAGCTCAAGGTGCCCAACCAGTCCAAAGGCGTCTGTGATCTGTATGATGTCTCTGACGACTGGATTCCCATCTATGACAAAACCGATATGGGTGGCTTCTACATGGCCGTGGGTACCAGTGGCAATCAGTACAAAAATGCCCCGGTGGTGGGCCTGATGATGGCTCAACTCATTGATGCCTGTGAAAAGGGCCTGGACCATGACAACGAGCCCTTTCAATTCACCTATAAATACACAGGCCGGACAATGGATGTAGGCTTTTTCTCACGCAAGAGAGAGATTAACTACAATTCCAGCTTTTCCGTAAACGGTTAAACCATGCAGCAAGCTTGGCTTGGCATAGTTTGGATAAATTAGAAAGCCATTAGGGGTTTGTTTTTAAAAAAACAAA
>JASFYZ010000292.1:0-7332 GCA_045046665.1 Desulfobacterium sp. | reverse complement strand
GCATGGCCGAAATTGATGGCAAAAAGCCCATACTTTTCACAGATGCCGTCCATCTTGCCGATGATATCAGGTATCCGTGTGCGGGGCACCACCAGATCCTTGCCATCCCCTCTGATGGGAAAACAACTATTGGCAGCGGAAATGGATCGGCGTATTTTCCACAGCCGCTGCCGTTCTTTGTCATCGGCCATAAAGACGTCATAGGGGGGCCTGTCTTCGGGGGACGCCTTGATTTTGGACATGAACTCTGACCAGCCGGCGACACCAGAATGACAACGCGGCTTTGTTTCATGAACGGATTGACAAAGGTCTTTTTAAAGGACTCGGCATAGGGGCCGCTCCAGCAGGTGACGGTGATTTTCTGCCCTTTAAATCGTTTTAAATCCTCGGCCATTGCCTGGTCACTGATAAACACCGCTAAAAGAGTAACGATTAATCCGGTGACGATTCTTTTTTTCTTCATGCCATCTCTCCTCTACGTCATGGTAAAGCGTGGGGTTATGCTCAAGTTTGAGCGTTAATCACTGGGAATCAATGGGTCTGAAAAAATATCTTGTAAAGGGTGTAGGTGGCAGCGGGGACGATGACTTCGTCATCTTCTTGGAGAAAGCATTTCCCGATGGCCTGGAGCATGCCTTCTGCACCGTGGGAGAGGCAGATACAGTCTGGAGAGATGCCATGGACACCTCCGAGGGTCTGACGCAGGGTCTTGAAATTAGAATCTGGGTACTGGTTTAACTTCTCAATCTCCTGTGTCATCTTTTTTATGCTTTCCGGATAGGGACCATAGGGATTTTCATTGGAGGCGATTTTGATGATCTGACTCAGTTTCAGATCGCCCTGCACCTCCTCAATGAAAGTGCCTGGTTGGTAGGCGGTCACCCCTTTTATGGCGGTGCGAATGCCGGGAACGGTGGGTTGATGGGGAGCGGTTGAAGTGGATTAACGGGGATATAGAGACAAGTGCCGTGACCGAACAAATTATGAAATTTTTTATTGGGTTGTGAAAATCAAAGTTGCTTTTGGGATCTGGGTGTGCTAATCAAATATTGTCAGACAATAATACATTCCGACAATATTTGATTTCAAATCTGCCTGGATGGCAGAGATTTGATTGTGGTCTCTGGATCGGTTGTATGAAAAATAATATTGAGTGTCGCAGACACATTTGTATGCGTCACCCAAATTGATTTTGAAAGGAGACACTGATGATAGATGAAAATGACAAGATTATCCCCCTGCGGCATTATGGTCGCTGGTTCTTTGGCACACTGATTATTTTGGTTTTGGCCTTGATCATTCGAGCCTTTGCCCGGGGACAGATAGACTGGCCGGTGGTCAAAGAATTCTTCATGGCAACAACCTTGTTAAAAGGCCTTGGCAATACCCTTCTGATCACCCTTTGTTCCATGATAATGGGGTTGGTTCTTGGTGTTGTTTTTGCAGTGATGCGGCTTTCAAAAAATCCTGTGAGTCGAACATTTGCAGGCTTTTATATCTGGCTCTTCAGGGGCACCCCCGTCTATTTGCAACTGTTGATCTGGTTTAATCTGGCCCTGGTTTTTCCCACCATTGATCTTGGATTTTGGGAGGGGCGTATGGTGGATGTGATGACCCCTTTTGTTGCGGCTCTCCTGGGGCTTGGAATTAATGAGGGCGCCTACATGACAGAGATTGTACGGGGTGGCATCCTTTCCGTTGAACAAGGCCAGATTGACGCGGCATCCACCCTGGGAATGACCCGCCTCATGGCCATGAGAAGGATTGTTTTGCCCCAGGCCATGCGCGTAATCATTCCGCCTGTGGGCAATGAATTCATTGGTCTTCTAAAAACATCTTCCATGGCCAGTGCCATTGCCTTTGCCGAGTTACTTCACCGGGCTCAGCTCATCTATTTTGTCAATGCCAAAGTAATGGAGTTGTTGATTGTTGCAGCCGGTTGGTATCTTATTATTGTGACCATTCTCACTGTGATTCAGTCTGTAGTTGAACGTTATTTTGAGCGTGGACAGAGCCATGCCACAACCCCATCGCTGCTGGAGACCTTTTGGCAAGCATTGGTTCAACGCAGGGGAAATCTGGGAGGTATCAAATGACGACAACTGAAAAACCGATGTTGGAAGCGCTGAATGTGCACAAGGCCTATGGAAAAAGTGAAATACTCAAAGGGATTGACCTGACAGTTTTTCCCGGTGAGGTCATGTGCCTTCTGGGGCCATCGGGTTCCGGGAAAAGCACATTCTTGAGGTGTGTAAATCACCTGGAGAAAATTGATCAGGGAAGAATATATGTTGATGGGGAGTTGATGGGGGGAAGGATTCATAATGGAAGAATCTACGAACTCAAAGAAAAGGAAATTTGCCGTTCACGTATGAAAATAGGGATGGTTTTTCAACATTTCAATCTTTTTCCCCATATGACGGTTCTGGGTAATCTTATTGAAGGACCGATCATGATTAAAAAGGAGCCCAGGGAGCTGGCCATTGAAAAGGCAAAGCGCCTGCTTGTAAAAGTGGGGCTTACCAAGTGGGAAGAAAGCTATCCACGTCAGTTGTCCGGTGGCCAGCAGCAGCGGGTTGCCATTGCCCGTTCTCTGGCCATGGAACCCAAACTGATGCTTTTTGACGAACCCACCAGTGCCCTTGATCCCGAACTTGTGGGAGAGGTGCTGGCCGTTATGAAGGATCTTGCTCAATCGGGGATGACCATGGTGGTTGTGACCCATGAAATCAGTTTTGCCAGGGGGGTGGCTCATAAGGTGGTTTTCATGGACAAAGGCGTTGTTGTTGAAAAAGGGACGCCGGTGGATATTTTTGATAACCCTTGCAATGAGAGGACAAAAACTTTTCTTGCAAATGTGATTGGGTGAAGGCTCTTTTCCGTGGAAAAGGTCTTTTAAGCATGTAAGTTCATGCTGTATTTGACAATCGTCGGAAATTATTCCGGCCTGAAAGGAGAAAGAATTATGCATTTAAGACCTATTGGTAGAGTTGCACGAACTAGTATTTTAGCGCTTCTGACATTGATTTGTCTGGTTTCACCAGCCTTGTCGAAAAGTTCCCACGACATGCTGCCAGATGCCATTAAAGCCAAGGGGAAAATAATTGTTGGCATCAATGGTATTTTCCCGCCAATGGAGTACAAGGAACCGGGACATGAAGAATTGATCGGTTTTGACGTGGACCTTACAAAAGCAATTGGAGAAAAACTGGAAATTACCATTGCTTTTGACGATCAAAAATTTGACCAGTTGATCAATTCTGTCAATACCAAGCGGGTAGATATGGTTATATCTGGTCTTTCTGACACTGATGCTCGTCGCAAGTCTCTTGATTTCATTGACTATTTCAATTCTGGAACCCAGTGCTTTACAACCAAAGAGCATGCTGAAACCATTACGGATCTTTACTCGCTAAGTGGTAAAACCTTTGCCGTTTCTGCTGCCACAGACTATTTGACAACCATGCAAAAATGGAGTGCTGATAATCTGGAGTCTCAGGGAAAACCGGGTATTACAATCCTTGCCGTGGATTCCGAAGCCACAGCCCGTCTTCAGATGATCCAGGGACGTGCCCAGTCATCGGCCGTCAGCCCTGAGGTACTTGGCTGGCTTGCCAAAAAGAACCCGGGGCAATTTATTCCTGTTGGTCCTGTGCTGAACCCCGATCCTTATGGTATTTGTTTTAGCAAAGATAATACTGTTCTCAGGGATGCTGTGTTTGCGGCTCTGGAGGAGTTGTTCAGTGATGGTTCCTATCAAGCGATTCTGGCCAAGTGGGAAATTTCATCCGGTGCGCTTTCAGCGCCTCTGATCAATGGGGAAAAAAGATAAATCTGGTGACAGGAACCGCTCCCAGAAAAAGGTGTGGTTCCTTTTTTGTGCATTGTTTTTAAGGAAAGTAAATGGGACGTAAAATGGGATCTCTGGGGCTTCTCACCCTGGGGCACTCTCCGCGCAGAGATATTACACCGTCGTTACAGAGTCTTCTTGGTAACCAGGTGATTCTTCGGGAAGCAGGTGCCCTTGATCGCCTGGGAGACAAAGAGATCAAAGATCTTGCCCCTGGCAGTGAAGAAACGGCAATTGAGACGCGTCTTGGGTGTGGGTCGGGTGTGCTGCTTTCCAAGGAGCGGCTTATGCCGCATCTGATCCGGGCGGCATCTGATCTTGGGAATGACTGCTGCCGTGTTGTGCTGCTTTGTTCCGGGAAATTTCCACGGTTGAGAGAGGCGTGTCCAGATATTGTGGAGCCCATCTTTATTCTCCGGGGAGTTGTCAGTAAATTGGTGGGGAAGGGGACCCTTGGTATTGTCGGGCCGGAATCAGATATGGATCTTGCCCCATTTCAGTGGCGGGACTGTGCCGCCCGAGTCGTTTGTGCACCGGCATCTCCCTATGGAGCAGAAGCCATGATTGCCAAGGCGGCATCTGATGTGGCAGCAGCAGGAGCGCAAATAATTTTTCTGGATGATATGGGTTTTACCGAAGCACACAGGGTGTTGGCCCGGAAAATCTCAGGTTGTCCGGTGATCGGCGCAATGACCATGACTGCCAGAATTTTAAGTGAACTGATTTAAAATCGTTTTGATGTGGAGTCTTAATGCCATCTGACTTAAATGTTATTCATGCTGAAAATATAGCCGTTATCCATGATCACGGCATGCCAAGGACGGGAAAAGATCAGGGCAAACTTGATCTTATTTCAGATGGGGCCGTTGCCATACGCAATGGGTGTATCGTTGCTGTGGGACCTACCTCCGAGGTATTGGAAAAAGCAGGAGGCGGTGTGCCAACCCTTGATGCAAAAGGGAAAACGGTTCTTCCTGGATTGGTGGAGTGCCACAGCCACCCCATATTTGCGGGAAGTCGGCATTGGGAATATGTCCGCAGGCTTGAAGGCGCTTCCAGCGCTGGTATTCGCAGCGAAGGGGGAGGGATCTGGTCGACAATTCTCAATACCCGGGCGGCGGCTGACAGTCAGCTGGTGGAGAATGCAGTCCGTGCATTTCACCAGATCCTGGCCGGGGGAGTGACAACTCTGGAAGTCAAGTCCGGTTATGGCCTTACCATAACCCAGGAATTGAGGCTTCTTGAGCTTCTTAAAAAAGCGTCACAACAAAGTCCCCTGGACCTTGTTTATACTTTTCTGGGGGCACATATTGCTCCCCAGGATGGCCCCACCCCCGATGAATTTGCAACCATGGTTGGAGAAAAGATGCTGCCAGAGGTTCAGGCCCAGGGCATTGCTGAGTTTCATGATATCACCTGTGAAATCGGTGACTTTGAAGCTCCCCTTGCAAGATCTCTCTTGAAGATATCCCGGGAAGTCGGCATGCCAACTCGTGTCCATGCCGATGCCTCTCTCCATTCACATGGCTGGCTCACTGCCGTGGAGGGAGGTGCAGTTGCTGCGGATCATCTTACCTATACGCCGGACTCAGAGATCATAAATGCTGGATCAACTGACACCATTGCTGTCTTATTACCCATGGCAGAGCAATTCTACCTGGACAATAAAAAAGCAAATGGACGATTGTTTGTTAAAACAGGGGTTCCTGTGGCCATCGCAACGGATTATTGTTCCTCATTCCAGGCCACTTCATTGTCCCTCACCATCGCCATGGCTTGTTCCTGGTTTGGATTTACCCCTGCAGAAGCAATTGTGGGAGCCACTTTAAATGCTGCCTATGTCCTTGGCCGGGGTAATGACCGTGGTTCCCTGGACGTTGGTAAGCGTGGAGATCTGACGATTTTTGATTGTCACCATCCCAACGAAATTGCCACCCGTATTGGCGTGCCGCTGGTGGAACAGGTGGTGTCCTGCGGCAGGGTTATTTTTACGGCGAAATAGACAAACAACTCTTGTCTGGACAATTCCCATGGAAATGATCTATCCTGATAGATTGGCAGGCAGTCATCCCAGACTGTTTTCAAAAAGGAGAGGGATTTAGTGAAATTGCAAGGTGTAGGCATTGATCGATCAACAACCGTTGACAAAGTTGTTGCAGCTTTAAGGCGGGCCATGTTTGAAGGAAATATCAGCCCGGGCGAGCAGTTGCCTGAAATGACATTGTCCAAAACATTTTTGGTTTCCCGGAGTACCATCCGAGAGGCCCTGCGTGTACTGACTGCCGATGGCCTGGCGGTCCATACCCCCAATCGTGGCGTCACTGTTCACCAATTATCCCTGGCGGATATAGATGATATTTTCCTTACCCGATCTGTCTTGGAGACACAGGCCGTTCACGCTGTAGAAAACTGCACTGAAAGTGCCATGGAAAGCTTTAAAAACGCCATGAAACAATATGCCGATGCCGCTGAAAGTGGTGATCCGTTAAGTGCGGCAGATGCCCATGTTGAATTCCATTCTATCATGGTTGGCCTTATTGGCAGCAAACGACTGGCAGAGACAGAACGTGCTTTGATGCGAGATCTGCAGCTTATAATCGCCTCCATTGACAAAAAACGGGATGACCTGCCTTCTGAAATAAAAAAGCACCATCGGTTGACTCAGATGTTTCTCAACCGTCAGTTAGACGATGCAATTGAATGGATTAATAACGATCTTGCTCTGGCAAAACGATTTGTAATCAAACAGGTCCGGGGCAATAAGTGAAGATGGTGGCCATATCCACGGCATCAAAGATCCGGCGAGCCCCATGGCATTTCCGTGGGGCCATACACCGGTGAAGGGAGCGTGGGGTACACCCGGTAAACGTGCTGGAACACGTTTTGGCTGAGCCCCTGAATCTCTTTGTCGGGGTACTCTTCAACGGGCAATCCAGTGATTTCATCGTAGAGGAAAATCTGTTTCGATGATCGTTTGCAGTTTAAAGCCCTTGTCTTCTAAATGATTTTTCATAAGATCCATGGCCTGGCCAAGCTTTGCCAGCAATTCCTCATGGGGTCTGCCGGGCTCCTGTTCTCCACTTTCCCCACCGTGGCCGCTGTCGCCATGATCGGCAAAATTTGCCAGGACTTTTCTATTTGTTTAGCTACAAATTCCGGATTTTTGAAAATATCGAATTTCGTCATCGCATAAATTGCCGGAAAAATTACGTTTACAACTACTTCTAAGACAAAACTTTTTCCGCTTATTTTCGCTGGCAAACTCTTTTTTGTATTGAAATTGACAAAATTATCCCATAAATTGTCCGAGACCTCAAGCCTTGTCATTATGTGTTCGACTAATTGCTCAGGAGAGGATTCTTCAGCATATTTTCCTAATTCCAGAAGCGGAGTATCTCCGAATTGCCGCATCCAATTGACCAGCACGGCTAAACGGCGTTCAGGTGAATTTGTTGGTCGTCCGCCGGATTTCCAAGCTATCG
>JASFYZ010000291.1:0-4741 GCA_045046665.1 Desulfobacterium sp. | reverse complement strand
TAAATGAAATTTGAAATCGGAAAAATAACATCCTGGAAAGATGACCAAGGCTTTGGTTTTATAACTCCAAAATCCGGAGGCAAATCAGTTTTTATCCATATCAATGATTTTAGTAAAAAGCACAAACATCCTGCTCTTGATTTGGATGTGATTTACAAATTATCAATAGATTCAAAGGGGCGAAGACATGCGATTAATGTCAGTTCTGAGCATGGTCACAAAAAAATAACTGTGGCGGATAAACAAAAATTGTTTTCATTGATTTTAACGACCATATTTTTTTGTATTGGGCTTCATGCTGGTAATGCTGTTTTTGTGCCTGATATTGACCGCTGCTGATGACTCCCGGATTCCCTGGAACAGTTACCTTCATTAAATAACATCAAAGGAGACCTTCTTTGCAGACTATCCCAACGTTTTTCCCAGACTGGCTTACCAAATGGATGGAAACACAAAAAATTCCGCTATGGGGTGCGGCGGATCTTCGAGATTTTGCCACCCCTTCAGACAAAACTGGAAAGAACTTTCCATCGGCTGTTTCATTCGCAATTCCAATGAATCCCCACACAATGTTCAGCATTCAAAAAGGCCCGAATCAGGCATATGCCGACGAATACGCCAGCGTGAATAACCGCATCAATGAATTATCAGAAACCCTGGCCTCTGAAATCAGAGCCAGAGGATTTCAGGCCGAATCCTTGGCAGCTTCAGTACGTACGGATCCAGTTAATATAAAGGGGGATTTCCCTCACAAAACGGCAGCCACAAGAGCTGGGTTGGGTTGGATAGGACGTCATTGCCAACTGGTTACCCGTCCATTTGGATCATGGATTCGCCTGGGTACTGTCTTTTCAGATATTGACCTGCCCTGTGGTCCCCCAATGGAAAAAAGCTATTGTGGAAGCTGTATGCGTTGTGTGGAGGCTTGCCCTGGATCAGCCTTAAAAGGCAACCAATGGTATCCGGGATTGCTTCGTGAGGAAATACTTGATGTACAGGCATGTGATCAATGGAAGAAAGAGCATTATTTTCAATACCATAAAGGCCATAATTGTGGAATTTGTTCATCCGTTTGTCCTTATGGACTGAAAACCCTGAAAAATGAACAGATTCCATAAAAGAACAAGAAATCAAGGAGATACATATTGCATTTTAGGCTGGCATATGATCGTCCGTTTATAGGTGGAAATGGCCGAACCGCAAGGGCATTGTTTTGCTGGTCGATGATAAGCCAGGGGTATTGGCTGATCGAGTTCATATCAATATCTAAAATTATAAAACTTTCATCTGTTCAATATGGAAAGGCATTTCTTCACACGGAAACGGGTGATAACGATTTGACCTATTTCATCATTGATCAATTAGATGTAATCAAGAAGGCCATAGCTGATCTTCATGTCTATTTGGAGAGAAAAGCAAAGGGGATTGAATACATCCCAAAAATATTTTGTGATGTAAAAAACCTTGGAAAAAAATTAAATTTCAGGCAACTTGCCCTGCTTCGCCATGCACTGAAGCATCCAAGATTTCTCTATAAAATTAATGAGCATCAAAATTCCCATGGAATTTCATATTAGACCGCAAGAAAAGATTTATTGCACATGTCAGATGGACTTAAACTGCTCAATAAGTTAAAAGATGGGAAAGCCTTTGTTTTTGTATTGCCCTCTGACCTTGAAGATAGAATCAAGTTACATTAATACTAAAGAACAGATGCCGATGATTTTTTTTGCCGGCCCTCCGGGGGCAGGCAAAGCTACCAGGCCCATCCCGAAAGTAATACCAGGAGGCAACTATGGAAAAAAAAAATAAGACAGGCGTGTCCTATACGGGTATCAACCATCTGGCTATGGCCACGGCAGACATAGATATGACCATTGCCTTTTGGAGAGATCTTCTGGGCATGCGGCTTGTGACAGGCCTTGGTCATCCGGGATACCGCCATTATTTTTTTGAAATTTCAGAATATGATATGATTGCCTTTTTTGAATGGCCCCATGTTCAGAAAATTCCTGAAAAGGACCATGGGGTTCCAGTTAAAACCCCATTTGCCTTTGATCATGTTTCCATTGGCGTTGCATCCAAGGAGGATCTCTGGTCTTTGAAAGAAAAACTTGAAGCCGCAAATTTTTGGGTATCAGAGGCTATTGACCATGGATTTATTTATTCCATCTATTCCTTTGATCCCAACCATATTCCCATTGAGTTTAGCTATGCAATTCCCGAAGTAGACCTTCGAAAGTATCCCAAAATGGCGGACACCTCTCCATCCACTCTGGCCCTTGAAGGACCTGAACCACAAAAAAACAGATGGCCGAAAGTTAAACACCCCATTCCAAAAGCAGAAAGATGCGTTTATCCAGGCGAAGGAATAATTTTGCGGGAAGAGAGCTGATGGTGTATAAAATATATCGATGAACTGGAAAAGGCTATTTACATTCGATCTTCTTACAATCTGGGTGCCTCCAACCAGTGCCCGAAATACGTTTGGACATTATGAAAGAAAAATTACCGAAATTAAAAGATATTTACAAAGAATTTGCCCAAAAGGCCAATGAAGCAAAAAAAAAACAGGCCTGTGAAAAAGGCTGTGGCTTTTGCTGCAAAGAGGCGGGAAGCATTGATATTACGACTTTTGAAGGGCTTACCATAAGAGAGGCCATGAAGGCCTTACCCAGATCCCGGCAGAAAAATCTCACCAAACTGTTCCAGCAGGAGATCAAAAAAAGGGAAAAAGGCATTGTGGTTCCCTGTCCCTTTTTAATGAAAAATAATGCCTGCATGATTTATGAGGATCGTCCCTTTTCCTGTCGAAGAATTTATTCAAGCCATGTGTGTACCCGGAAGGACCCTCCCATGGTCAGCCGCCAGGTCATGGAAGATGCCAAACTTACCATTAAGGCCCTGCAGGAGTTGGATATCACCGGATACTCAGGCCATATGTCCTATATCCTGTATATGCTGTCCACACCGAAATTTTTGGACACCTATCTTAAGGGGGAGTGTAAACCCGAAGAGATCATGGTCTTTGGGAAATCCCATAAGATCGTTATTAACAAAATGGTGGTTTGAAGCATGCAAAAGGAGACCGCTCCCCCAGTGAGCATGAAGATGGATTCCCAGAAATCAGATACAAGCCAGGTAATAAGAACCCGGGAATCTGATGTAACCCGTGTGGTGCATTCAAGTCTGATCATGCGCCCTATCTATGAACTGGAAGCCCGCAGGCTCACCACAGAGGATGAAGAAGGACCCGATCTGCGAGACCTTGTGGATCTGATGTGGGTGGCCTTTGCCATTTTGGACAGTGTGTCTGAACTCACCGAATATCATGTGGGGGCCAGCAGAAAAGAGGTGCTGGAAAAGGTAACTCCAGCCATTAAAAAGCAGCTTCAGTCCCCGGAACCACTCCCTCAGGAGGCGCTGTCCGCCCTCTTGAAAAAAGTTTTTGACCACTTGGTGAACAGGAATAATCGCTATCTTCCCTTTGAATATCGCTATTATGACGGGGCATCTGGTAGGTTTAAGCACCGAAAATTTTGGTTGATCAAAGCGGTCTACACAGGCAAGGGGCAGGAGACGTTGTTTTCCCTCACTGATGAGGGATATGTCGCTTATTTTGGCCTTCATGAAACCAGTGCCCTGGATTCTACTGCCATTGGAAATCTGCGTATCAAGCTTCTTATTGAAAGGGGAAACGTGGATGACGCCATTGCCTTGGCAGAACAGAACAACAAGCAATGCACTCGCAAGGCCCATGACATCCGCAACACCCGCCGGGCCATCCAGCGGAATGTCCATTCCATTGATTTCCACCGGATCAACACCATGGCCGACCAAGGGGCAGGCCAGGCCACCCAGATTCAGATAGAAAGTGGCCGCCTCCACCACATGGTGTTGGATAACCTCCAGGTCACTGAGAACAAAGACCAGGAGTTAAAGCTTCTGCACCTGGCCCGGCACCTTAAAGAGCTGAACCGACGTCAGATGGAACTGGTGAGAGAATTGCAACGTCTTCCCGATGATTATCACCAGAATAGCTATAAATTGTTCAGAAAACGAAAACTGGGGATTTTGCCGCCCCTGGAAGAGGTGCTGCGCAGGGTGTGTTGCATGTCAGAAGGGGATGCCGCCGCTGTGGGCCGGGAGTTTATTGCCATGTTTGATCCCCCGGTGCAGCCATCCATGTTTGATCCGGGTGCCATTATTGATACCATCAGCGAAGCCCTGGAACGTCGCAGTACCACAGGGGACAAGCCTTCAATTCTCCAGGAGATTGACGGAGAATCCATTGCCCATTACCAGGCGGAACTCACAGAACCCCTCATGAGACGTGGCCGGGATATGATACTGAATCGAGTGCGAACCTCCGAAGCCACAATGATGGAAGATCTCTTAAAAGAGGCCAAACTGGAAGAAGAGACCCCGCTGTTGCCCATGGCTGTGGCGTTGACCGTGTTTCAGTCCATCCTAGATCATCGCACCGGCCAACGAAATGGATTTCAGGTGAAACTGGGCTCCCTGGATAAATACCTGTCCATTGACCTGCCCGGGGGCAGACGCTACCGGGGACATCATCTGGTGCTGGTCCCGGTGAACAAACAGCACTGACATCATTAAGTATTGAAAATTGTATTATGCCGCCCCCGCCGGGCAATGGGAGCGGCCCGGGACCGTCGGCGGCCCATTTGCCCTGCCGGTCTAAAGCACAGAAACTGTGGGCAGGTTTGTCCTCAAACAG
>JASFYZ010000290.1:0-4665 GCA_045046665.1 Desulfobacterium sp. | reverse complement strand
CATTATCTTATCTCTTTGCATGCAGGTTCTATAGAAAAAGCCCCCGAGGTTCGGCACTTGCTGGGGGGCGGCATCATGCTATTATCCCAATGCACGGGAGACAATTTCATAAACATCCCGGGAAAGCCCTTGGACGTCATGGATTCTTTGCAATTGAGTTTGCATTAATTCCCGTCGGGCCGAATCATACCGCTTATATCGGTTAAAGGCTGAGACCATGCGGGCCGTAATTTGGGGATTAATTTTATCCAGATGGATAACCTGATCGGCAAAGAACCGATACCCTGCTCCATCGACCTGGTGGAACACAAAGGGGTTGGTCATGCCAAACACGCCAATGAGTGACCGGATGCGATTGGGATTTTTCCAGGTAAAATCAGGATGAAGGCACAATGCTTTAATATTTTCAAGAGTGCCTGGTCGTGTGGCGGAGGCCTGCACACTGAACCATTTATCCATGACAAGGGGATCTGTGCGCCATTTTTCATAAAATTGTTCCAGGGCAGGCCCTGTCAATGGTGAGTTCATATCACACAAAAGGGTCAGGGTGAAAATCTCCTGGGTCATATTTCCCGCAGATATAAAATGGTGGTGAATGATCTCCTGGCTGGCAGGGGTCCCCAGACTTGCCACATAGGATAAGGCGGCATTTTCAAGGCTTCTATGGGCCATGGCCCTTTGGGAAAGATCTTTGGGATCTATTGCTGAACAGCTATCAATAATTTCCATCAACGGTATTTCAAGTGCCTTGGCAATGGTTTGTTTTAAAAATTGCCTGGCCGAGTGAATGGCATCCACATCAATGATTTCATATTTTTCTCCAATCTCATTCTCATCGGGCAGTGTGATGGTCTTTGCCGTTAATGCACGGTCAATACCGGGATCTTGCAATGCTTTTTTAAAGGCCTGGATCAGGTGGGAAGAGACCTTGGGTACCCCATGATTCTGAAAGGTTGAAATAAGGGTGTTAATCTCTCGAAAATAGAGCTGTTGGGCCGCATCCCAGCGATTAAAGGCATCGGTGTCATAGGCCATGAGAAAGGCAAGCTCTTCATGGGTAAGATCGGTTTCCATGATAACAGGGGCGGAAAACCCCCGGAACAGGGAGGGGATGGTACCTGGTGGAACATCTTCAAAGATCCAGTGTTTCTCTGCTGATTTCAGTTCCAGCAGGGTGTGTTCCGGCGGGGTAATATCATTGCCATGCTTATCCATAAGCCCAAATCGGATAGGGATGTGAAGCGCTTCTTTGTGTTCCTGATTGTGGTCCGGAGACGTTTTTTGGGAAATGGTCACGGTGAGTTGCCGGGTGTTTTCATCGTATTTGCGACGGATGCTGACCTGAGGGGTGCCGGACTGGGAATACCACAGGCGGAAACGGGAAAGATCTATTCCACTGGCATCTTCCATGGTCTGGACAAATTCCTCAGTGGTGACAGCCTGTCCGTCAAAGCGCTGAAAATAAAGATCCATGCCTTTACGAAAGTTATCTTTGCCAAGGATTTCAAAGATCATGCGAATCACCTCGGCCCCTTTTTCATACACGGTCATGGTGTAGAAATTATTCATTTCTATATAGGATTCCGGACGCACCGGATGGGCCATGGGACCGGCATCTTCCGGAAATTGAAGGGTTCTCAGGTTTTTTACATCTGAGATGCGCTTCACGGCCCGGGAGTTTAAATCAGCGGTGAACTCCTGGTCCCGGAATACGGTCAATCCCTCCTTTAAACTCAGTTGAAACCAGTTCTGCAAGGTCACCCGGTTGCCGGTCCAGTTATGAAAATATTCATGGCCAATGACCCCCTGGATGTTCATGAAATCCTGGTCTGTTGCCGTTTCCGGGCGGGCAAGGACATATTTTGAGTTAAAGACATTGAGCCCCTTGTTTTCCATGGCCCCCATGTTGAAGTCATTCACCGCAACGATCTGGTAGAGATCCAGGTCATACTCCCGGCCAAACCGCTGTTCATCCCATGCCATGGATTGCTTTAGAGATGCCATGGCATGGGCGCATTTATCCTTGTTTTCTGCTTCCACATAAATGTGAAGGGTAATATCCCGGCCCGAACAGGTGGTGAAGGTGTCTTTAATGCAAACAAGATCCCCGGCCACCAAGGCAAAAAGATAACTTGGTTTTTTAAAAGGGTCGTCCCATTTTACATAGTGGCGGTTATTCTCAAGGTCTCCCTTTTTTATCGGATTCCCATTGGAGAGCAACACAGGGTATTTGTCCCGATCAGCGGTGATAATACAGGAAAAATGCGTCATGACATCGGGACGGTCGGGAAAGCAGGTGATTTTTCTAAACCCTTCGGCTTCGCATTGGGTGCAAAAGGTCCCACTGGATTTGTAAAGTCCTTCCAGGGAGGTGTTTTGCTGGGGTTTTAAGCGGTTTTTTATTTCCAGGGTAAATACCTCTGGCACCCTGTTCAGTTTAAAATAGTCTTTTCCAAGTTCATATTCACTGGGTAGCAACACCATATCGCCTGCAACCACATGGAGGATATCGGGTTCATTACAATCCAGTACCAGGGGCGTATGTTCCCCGGCTTGTTCCTGGTTTCGTCGAATTTTCATGAAGGAGGTGAGAATAACCTCTGTTTCATAAAGATCAAACTGGAGATCAATGCTATCAATCCAGTATGCCGGGGGCCTGTGGTCTTTGAGATATTTCGGTTCGTGTTTTTTCATAGTAGAGATAAAATATTATTGAAAACAGGTTTTGTCAAAGGGAAAGAAATCAAATCCATTGAGTTTTTCTTCAATTTATGTCAGATAAGATACTTTGAGAAATAGAAAATAAATTTGTCAATGAATCAGGAGAATCATAAAATGAGCGATTATTCAGATGTTACGTTGTTCAGTGGGGGGCACCGGGGATCCGAAGCAGAATTTGGAAGACTTGCAGAAGAGTTCGGTCTCAACGAGGTTAATTTTTCCTTTGAAGGCCACAATATTGAACGTACCCGGGGTATGAAAATACTGTCCGCTGATGAGCTCAAAAAAGGGGACATCAGCATGGACATTGTCTCTGCCCGCATGGGGAGGAAATTTTCCCGGGTGGATAAGATTAGAAAGGTGTTCCAGTCCATTTTCCACATGGTTAATAATGGATACCAGGTATTTGTGGTGGGCTGGATTCTTCCAGACAACACGGTAAAGGGGGGGACTGGATGGGGCGTAGAACTGGCACGCCTGTTCAACCGTCCGGTATTTGTCTATGAGCAGGATCGCCGGGCATGGTTTTCCTGGATTGACAATAGCTGGCAGGAGGTGAATCCCACCATCAGTCACAAAACCTTTGCGGGTACCGGTACCCGGAACCTCACCGATGATGCTCAAAAAGCCCTGGAAAAATTGTACAAAAAATCATTTGAAATTTAAGTTCACCCAACAGGCTTCCAGAGTCACATATACCACGGGCAGACCTCGTATTTTACTTGGGGTTTGTCCACATCAAAACATGTAAATTCCTATCACGGCAAAATATGTCAAGAATTTATGAACCAGGAAAACAGGTGGCCATCATGAAAAATATGCTGATAACCGGTGGAAGTGGGTTTATAGGATCTAACTTCATCAGATACCTGTTAACCCAATCTGAATTCACCGGCAGGGTAATCAATGTGGATAAATTGACCTATGCCGGTAATCCCGAAAGTCTTGAAGATGTGAAGGCTGAGTTTCCGGATCGCTACCTGTTTGAAAAAGCAGATATCTGTGATGCCAAAGAGATGGACCGTATCTTTACCACCTATGATATTGATGTGGTGTGCCATTTTGCAGCGGAATCCCATGTGGACAGGTCCATTTCATCCCCGGAAGTGTTCATAGATACCAACGTTAAGGGAACATTTACGCTCCTGGAATGTGCCAGAAAACGATTGTCAAAGATCTCTTTGTTTCACCATGTGAGCACGGATGAGGTCTATGGTACCCTGGGGGAAACCGGTTATTTTACAGAACAAACCGCTTATAAACCCAACAGCCCCTATTCGGCATCCAAGGCGGCATCGGATCATCTGGTCCGGGCCTACCATGAAACCTATGGACTGCCGGTGACCGTTTCCAATTGTTCCAACAACTATGGCCCGTTTCAGTTTCCGGAAAAACTCATACCCCTGATGCTCCTGAATGCTCTGGAGGGAAAACCACTTCCCATTTATGGGGATGGTGCCAACGTCCGGGACTGGCTCTATGTGGAAGACCATTGCAGTGCCATCTGGTGCATTATGGAGAAAGGTTCCCGGGGGGAGACATACAATATCGGCGGTGAGCGTGAAATGAAAAATCGGGATATTGTGGAATGCATTTGTACGCTCATTGATGATACTGGGCACACATCACCGGGGGTAAGCGCCACCCGAGATCTCATCACCTTTGTCAAAGATCGTCCTGGTCATGATTTCAGGTATGCCATTGACTGCACAAAAATTAAAACCGAATTGGGGTGGTCACCCCAGGAGTCCTTTGACACCGGTATTAAAAAAAGTGTGGCCTGGTATCTTGATAACTTGGGATGGGTGGAGCGGATTAAGTCCGGTGCATATCTTGACTGGATTAAAACCCATTACGATGCTTAGGAATGAGTCCTAAATAACTTTCCTCATCCGGGAGCGCGGGCGTCTCGCCCGCTCTGCAAATACTTAAAGCGAAGCGGGC
>JASFYZ010000289.1:0-7697 GCA_045046665.1 Desulfobacterium sp. | reverse complement strand
TAGTTGGGACTGCGTAGCATACTAATGCTATGTGAGCAGGCCCAAATAAGTGAAGATGGGGTGCTGGCCGAATATCTACGGATATTTTATCCCCCGATGGTGAACATCTGGGAGTTGATTTTTTCAGGGACCTTTCCCCCTAGTGAATGTTGCAGCGGTTTGTTGGCAATGGTTTCCAGGATAACTGATTTGATATCTTCACGGGTGCCGCCATTTCTCACAACCGAAAGGATATCCGTTTCGTAGTTGTGCAGAAGGCAGGGACGGAGCATTCCTGTTGAGGTCAGGCGCAGTCGATTGCATTGATGGCAAAAGTGGGAACTCACCGGAGAGATAAACCCAATTTCACCCAGAGCATGTTTGGCGGTGAAACGCTGGGCCGGCCCATCGTGTTTGCCTTTTTCCATGGGTGTCAATTTCCCGAGGGCTGCTTCCACCCGGGCGGATATTTCCGGAATCAGCATCTGCTGATCCATGGTGACCCCTGAATTGCCCATGGGCATATATTCAATGAAGCGCACATGGAAAGGATGGGAAAGCACCAGACGTGCCATTTTTTCAATGTCATCTTCATTGATTCTCCTCAAGGGGACCATGTTCAGTTTGATGGGGGATATCCCCCGATCATGGGCAGCCATGATACCTCGCCACACTTTTGCATGGTAATCCTTGCCGGTGATTTGTTTGAAAATTTCCGGGTTCAGAGTATCCAGGCTGATGTTGAGACGCCGGACACCGGATGCCATGAGGGCATCCATGTGCTTTTCCAACAGAACTCCGTTGGTGGTGATGGCAATATCTTCAATACCCGTAACATCATATAATTTGCGGATAAAATCAAACAGCCCTTTCCTTACAAGAGGTTCTCCGCCGGTGATGCGTATTTTGGTAATACCCAGTTCTGCCGCCGCTTCCACAATGGTGAGAAGTTCTTCATACCTTGCGACATCCTCATGGGTGACAAAGGGAAGGTCTTCTCTGGGAACACAATATCGACAGGCCAGATTACATCGATCAGTCACCGATATTCTCAGGTAGTTGATGGTTCGATTGTCCCTGGGGGCATCCCCGGGGGAGTGGGGAAGGGAGGACAAATAGGTCATGATCAGGACTCCTTTCTGGTGTAATACGCCACAATGACGTCCACCAGTCCATCAATGGTATAGGTGTCAGCCACTATTTGAGGGGCAAGACCCAGGGAGATGGCTGTATCTTCGGTGATGGGGCCAATGCAGGCATGGATAACCTCTGACAGCAATGAGGCCCGGTCTTCTTCCGGGATCAGGGCCATGAAATTCTTCACCGTGGAGGAGCTGGTGAAGGTGACCATGTCAATTTTTCCATCCTTGAGCAGTGCCATGAGCTCATCTTTGGCATTGGATACCTGCCGGGTCTCATAGGCGGTGACTTCATGGACATGGGCACCCATGTTCCTCAATTCTTCGGGAAGAATGGTCCGGGCTTCCATGGCCCGGGGGAGCAGAATTCTTTTGTCGCTGATCCCATGGTCTTTGAAGGCATCCACCACGGATTCAGCACGGTAGGTTTCCGGGAGTACATCAGATATAATTCCGAATTTCTCAAGCTCATCCCGGGTAACAGGGCCGATGCAGGCAAACTGATGATTTCCCAGGGCCCGCACATCCAGCCCCTGGGCAAACAGGGTTTTAAAAAAGTATTTTACCCCATTGACGCTGGTGAAGATAATCCATTCATACTGATCAAGGGACTTAACGGCATCCACAAGGGGGGTGTTGTCTTCGGGTGCCACCACCTTGATGGTGGGGATTTCCACACAATGTGCCCCCAGTTGACGAAGCTTGTCCACCAGTCCACTGGCCTGGACCCTGGCCCGTGTCACCACAATTTTTTTGCCGAAAAGAGGTTTGTTTTCAAACCATTTCATATTTTCCCGCAGGGAGACCACCTCTCCCACCACAATGATGGCAGGGGGTTTTAATTTTGCTTCTTGCACCTTTTCAACGATATTTTCAAGGGTGCCGGAAACGGTCTCCTGGAGAGTGGTGGTACCCCATCTCACCAGGGCCACGGGGGTTTGGGGGGATTTTCCGTTTGCCGTCAGTTGTGTGACTATGTTTGGAAGGTTTTTAACCCCCATGAGAAAAACAAGGGTGCTGCCGCTTTTGGCAAAACAGTCCCATTGAATGCTGGAGGTCTCTTTCCGAGGATCTTCATGGCCTGTGATGAGAGAAACAGACGAGGTGTAGTCCCTGTGGGTCAGGGGGATACCTGCATAGGCAGGTGCTGCAACGGCGGAGGTGACACCCGGCACCACCTCAAAGTCAATATTGCGTTTAATAAGGACTTCTGCCTCTTCTCCCCCCCGTCCAAAGATAAAGGGGTCTCCCCCCTTAAGACGTGCCACGACATGGCCTTGTTCAGCCTTCTGGGCCAGCAGTTCATTGATCTTGTCCTGGGTAAGGGTGTGATCCCCCCCTTTTTTACCCACATAGATGATTTCTGCATCCTCTCTGGCATAGGAAAGAAGGGCCGGTGCTGCCAGATAGTCATATACGACCACATCCGCCGCCTTAATACATTCCGCCGCCTTCACCGTAATCAGCCCGGGATCACCGGGGCCAGCACCAATGAGGTATATTTTTCCGTTTGTCTTGTCCATGTGATTTATAAATTCTCCAGTATTTGAGCGGCACCCCGATCTAACAGTGTAGTGGCCAGCGATGTGCCGATCGCCTCTGCCGAGGCCGCAGGACCCCTTGATACCTCTTTTACCACCTGGGTACCATCCTCCGATGCCACAAGTCCTGTCAGGGTGAGTTCCCTGGCTTCAAGGGTACCGAAACAGGCCACGGGGATGTGACAGCTACCCTCCAGTTTCCGCAAGAATGCCCGTTCTGCCACCACAGGAATTCGGGTTTCCTGATTGTCCAGTACGGTAAGAATCGGCGCAATGTCCGTATCATTTTCCCTTGTTTCAATGCAAAGCGCCCCCTGTCCCACGGCTGGCAGCATGGTGTCCGGTTCCAGGTACTGGGTGATTCGCTCTTTCATTCCCAAACGAATAATGCCAGCAGCGGCAAGGACAATAGCATCGAAATCCCCATTGTCAAGCTTACCAAGGCGGGTTCCCAAATTGCCCCGGATGGAGGCAATGTCAAGGTCTGGTCTTACATATTTGATCTGGGAGGCACGTCTGAGGCTGCTGGTACCGATGGTGGCACCTGGCAAAAGTTCCATGAGGGACAAACTGTTCCTGGAGACCAATACATCCCGGGGATCTTCTCTCACCGGGATGGCCCCAATGCACAAGCCCTGGGGCAGATCCCCCGGCATATCCTTCATGCTGTGGACGGCAATGTCGATCTCTTTGTCAAGCAGTGCTTTTTCAATTTCTTTTACAAAAAGCCCCTTGCCACCCACCATGGCCAGGGGACGGTCCACAATTTTATCCCCGGTGGTTTTGATTTTGATGATCTGGACCTGGACAGTGGGGAATTGGGCTTCTATTTGTCCCTTTACCCAGTTGGCCTGCCACAGGGCCAGCTGGCTGCCCCGGGTTCCTATTTTAATTGTATTTTTCATAAAATTATCCGCTACAGGAAGCGCAGCTGGTGGCGGAGCAGCCGCTGCAGGATGATGTGGATGAAGAGGGAGAGGAACTCGCATCGGCATTGCTCCCCCCGGCGCCTTTGGTGACAAAACCACAGCAGGAGAGAAGTCTGGCCAGATCCTGGCTGCTGCAGGCAGGACATGAGGGGACATCTGACCCCAATACCAGCGTTTCAAAGGTGTTTTCGCACTGATTACATTTGTATTCGTATATGGGCATTTTAATTTTCCTGGATTTCAGGTTGGGGCTTGATCACAACAAAAATGCAATAACCCGTGGCGGGTCTCGGCCAGGGGATGGTTTATGTTGCCATAGAACCCTCAAGTTAACATCACAACCTATCTAATATATAGCAAAATTGAAAAAATGCAAGATGGTTGAGGCGCGTTTTTTTATATGAAAAAGCATGTACTGGGTTACTGGGGTAAGGGAAACCAAAGTGGGCCACACAGGTGGGGAAGGCGTTTCATGGGTATTAAGAATGGTTGAAAAGCAATTGTTCGGTGAGGTCGCAGAGAATGTGGGCCAGCAGAATGTGAGCCTCCTGTATCCGGGCAGTGACCGTTGAGGGGACACAAAAGGGAATGTCCGCCAGATCTTTTAATTCTCCCCGGGTGCCTGAAAAACCAATGACGCTCAGCCCCTGGGCCTTTGCCGTTTTAACCGCCCGGATCACATTGGGAGAACTGCCGCTGGTGGTGATCCCCAGGGCCATGTCATGGGGCTGGCCCAGGGCCAGGATCTGTTTATGAAAAATATCTTCAAAACTGTAATCGTTGCCAATGCTGGTGAGTACCGAGGTGTCGGTGGTCAGAGCCAGGGCTGGCAGGGGGGGACGTTCCATCTGGAAGCGGTTGATGAATTCTGCGGCAATGTGTTGGGCATCTGCGGCACTGCCGCCATTGCCGAATAAAAGCAGTTTTCCCCCATTCTTGAAGGTGTTTGCCATGAGTCTGGCGCATTGTTCCACTGCACCCACATGCTGGTTTATAAAGTCGGTTTTCACCTGAACGCTCTCTTCAAGGGTATCAAGGATGATTTTTTTCATGCCACTCCTTTTTGAAAACTAAAATGTTTGTCCGTTCGGTTGAATTCAATGGTCGCCTTTTTATACCATCCTTTTTTCAGATAAATTTTTTTCAGTCGATTTTGAAACAGGGAAATTGCAGGATCAAGGGCAATGCTTTGTTGGGCCAGGGACAGGGCAATGTCCATGTTGATGTCCTGGATTTCATAGACCCGTGCCAGGCCGGACATGCTCCAGGGGTCCCGGGGAGTGCATTTGAGGGCCTTTGTGTACGCGCTCACAGCCCGGGGATAGTCTTCCTGTTTGAGACAGATATCTCCCATGAGCCCCTGGGGCAGTCCTGCCTCTGGGGATATGTTTCCTGCTCTTTCCAGGTGATCCAGAGCCTTGCAGAAATTATTTGCCTTGATGAAAAGAATCCCTGCGGTGAGTTCAATCTCAAAAATGGTATTATCCAGCTTACTTGCCCGGGTGAGATAGTCTCCCCCTTTGTCCAGATCATCCATGAGATTGCACACCAGCCCTGCATTGTAAAGTGCCATGACATTCCCGGGCATGATTTCAAGGGCTTTTTCAAATTGCTCAAGGGCCTGGTCAAAGCGGTTGAGGACACTGTTGCAGACCCCAATACTGTTGAGCAGATTAAAGTCTTTGGGATCCAGCAATAATCCCAGGTGGTATTCTGTCAGGGCCTCCTCCAGCAGTCCCAGCCGGTACCGGCGGTCCCCGGAGATATTAAAGGTGATGGCATTGGGGAAAATCAGGGCTCCTGGCTTATGAAATCCGGCATGATCCAGTGCCTTTACCCCATGATGAAATATCTCCTGACGGCTGAAATCCATCCATGGAAACCGGGATGCCCCCATGGAGATGGTTACATCAAGGGTGGTTTCAATCTGTTTCTTAATGGCCGAAGCCATCTGTGCCACCGGGGTGGAGGGAGGGCATGGCCGGGGAAGGGCCATGATCAGTACGCTGGAGGTCAACCAGGCCATGATGCCGCCCTGGTCCGTGATGCTT
Organism: Desulfobacterium sp.; assembly: GCA_045046665.1. Taxonomy (GTDB): domain Bacteria; phylum Desulfobacterota; class Desulfobacteria; order Desulfobacterales; family Desulfobacteraceae; genus Desulfocicer. The sequence continues at coordinate 2,058 of JASFYZ010000289.1, read as the reverse complement.
CGGGATATCTTTTCGGTGTAATCTGGCTGATCCTGGAAATGGGTCTCCCCCGTCCGGGGGGCAGTCAATGCCATGACAACACAGAGAAACCCCTCCTCCGGTTCCTGGAATCGATTCAATTTCAGGGAAAAGGCTTCTGTCCTGTAATTGCCCTGGATGAGCATGTCAGATAGATATTCCCGGGGAGGGGTGAGCCCCTTTTGCCAGGGGTAATTCTGGGAGCCCAGGATGGACAACTCCCTGGATGCGAGGAAGTTGTCTGCAATATGGAGTCTGTTTTTGGCGGTCATGGCTGTTCACTGCATAAAATGGTTTTAAGGGCTGTGGCAATGACCTCCTCCTCTCCTTTCTGGAGGGTTCGGGGGTCCATGACAAAACGTTCATTGTCAATTCTGCCAATGATGGCCGGTGTGTGGTTGCGCATGGCCTTTTCTATGCGGGCTGCGGACATCCCCGGAGCGGTTATTGTGACACAGCGGCTGGGCAGGCGAATCTCGGGAAAGGCCCCCCCCCCGGTGCGGGAGGAAAGATCTGCCGCCACCACCCGGGCCGTTGATCCCAATGTGTTCTGTAAAAGGGTGATCATGCGGTCCGCCCGGCTTGCAATGGTGTCAAAGGGAAGGGTCAGCATCCTGAGTATGGGGATCTGGGCCAGTGCTTGTTTCTCGTCCCGGTAAAGGGACAGGGTGGCCTCCAAAGCGGCCAGGGTCAGTTTGTCAATGCGCAGGGCCCGGGTCAGGGGATTGGCCTTGATTTTTTCAAGGGTTTTACGTTGTCCCACGATGATACCCGCCTGGGGACCCCCCAGAAGTTTGTCACCACTGAAGGTGACAATGTCTGCGCCTGCGGCCACGGTCTGGGCCACGGTGGGTTCTTTGGCAAGACCAAATGGGGAGAGATCAATGAAGGAGCCGCTGCCGAGGTCCTCCATGACGGGAATGTGGTTTCTTTGTCCAATATCCACCAGATCCTTCAAGGAAACAGATGCGGTGAACCCCTGGATGCGGTAATTACTGGTGTGTACCTTCATCAAAAGGCCGGTGTCTCCATGGATGGCATTCTCATAGTCCCTGGCATGAGTTCTATTGGTGGTGCCCACCTCTTTGAGGATGCATCCACTTTTGGTCATCACATCGGGGATCCTGAAGGAACCCCCGATTTCCACCAGCTCTCCCCGGGAGACCACCACCTCTGTGCCCCTTGCCAGGGTGTCCAGACAGAGCAGGACTGCCCCGGCATTATTATTAACGGCAATGGCAGCTTGGGCCCCGGTGAGGTCACAGATGAGCTGTTCCACGGCATCATACCGAAGGCCTCTTTTCCCTTTATCAATGTTGAATTCCAGGTTGGAATACCCACCGGCAATGGTGGTGATGTTTTTAAGGGCGCTGGGGGCAAGCAGGGAGCGCCCCAGGTTGGTGTGGAGCACCACCCCCGTGGCATTGATCACCGGGCGCAACCGGGGGGCAATGATGCTGACAGACAGGTTTGCAACCTTTGTCAGAATCTGGTCTTGGTTGCAGTGGTCCATGTTATTGGATACAATGGCATCCCGGGTTTGTTTGAGAACATTCCGAGTGGCGGTTTTAATGACGGATACGGGTACTTCCTGGAACCGTTCATCTTTCATGGCAAGTACCATGAGGTGATCCACCCCGGGAAGCTGTTTCAGAATATGATGTTTGTCTTTACTTACCATGATGCTCCGGTGTTTAAAGAATGAAATATTATTTTAATATTTTATATATGAAACTCCGTCCAAAGTTCTGTAATTATTAGAGTTCCAACTTTCATTGTGACAGGTGTTTACTGTCATGTATATTGACATCTCAAAGGCGTCGTTTAAAAGCCACAATCAGATGCCTCAGCCCCTTTGCCATTTTTTCACTGATATGGTAGGAATTGGCCTTGATTGGTAAATTGAAAATTGGCCTGGGTCATCGTTTCGACCATTTTGCTGGTTTGTATAAATTAAAAAGCGACAAGTATTTGATTATATCAAATATCTGGCATCCTTCATTTTTACTTTACACTTATTTGAACAAGGACTCCATTTTT
>JASFYZ010000288.1:0-4234 GCA_045046665.1 Desulfobacterium sp. | reverse complement strand
CGCAGTTTCTGTGGTTTAGCCTAAAAGGGCAAAAATACCCCCCGACGTTCCCGTTCCGGTCAGGGCAGCCGTCGGGGGCGGCATTATACCATTTCATTTTTTGTTGTGCCGGTGATGGATATATGTGCCTATAACGAATTTAAAAAAGCATTCACCCCCACATTTTTAACTGGTGCTCTGGTGTGGGAAGCGCCAATGCTTTCCGGTTTTTTCCGGGTCAACGCCGTAATAATATCAAGGATAACAGGCCCACAGATGCGGCCCTGGCATCGTCCCATGCCGCACCGGGTGGCTTTTTTCAGGCCGCCGGTGGTGTTAAAACCCTGTCCCAGGCTTTTTTTGATCTGCCCCATGGTGATCTCTTCGCACCGGCAGATAATAGTATCATCGGGGATGGCAGCGTAGGCAGAAGACGGCACCCGGCAAAGATCATTGAGAAAAACCCCATAATCCATCTGGCGACGACGCTGGATAATCAATCGACGATATTCCCTTTGCAGGCCATCTTTTCCATCAGTCCCCCCCGCTTGATCCATTTTGCCCAGTTTATTCAGGATGGCCAGGGCCACCAGTTTACCCTCCACATGGGATTTTTTGGCACCGGCAATGCCTGTGATTTCTCCTGCGGCGTAAACCGATGGCACAGAGGTTTCAAGATGATCATCCACCTGGATCACCCAGCCCCCCTTGTCTTTGTCATAGGAGGCATTACACCCTGCCTGCACCGGCAGTTCAATGTTGGGAACAAACCCATATCCCATGGCAAGGGAACGGGTGGGCCAGGTTGTTTCCGTGCCCCGGATCACATGACCTTTAAAGTTTGTTTTTGCAACGACCACTGACTCCAGCCTCTCTCCTCCACAGGCTTCCACAATGCGGACCCCTTGCTCCATGGGAGTGCGGGTCAGGGCCATTTTACCCATGTGAAAACCGCCCTCCAGAAGCTTGGGCCAATGATTTTTAATGTGGGGCAGAAAGGCAAGTTTCTTTTTCAGGGTGTTTTCATCCAAAAGGGCGCTCACCCGGCCCCCATTGGCCAGAAGTTCCGTGGCCAGAACCATCTGGAGCGGGCTGGTCCCAGCAATAAGGGTTTTCCGGGCGGGCAGCACTCCATGGCTTTTAATGAGGATCTGGGCCGCCCCCAATGAGATAACACCGGTCAGATCCCATCCCTTAAAGGGGAGATATCGTTCCCGGGCTCCGGTGGCCAGGATCAGATGATCTGCCTGGACATCCACCATGGTCTCCCCTTTGTCAGGGGAAAATGTCTGGATCAAAAGCCGGTTCTCACTGAAAATACCCAGCACCTGGGCCTGGATCAGCCGTTCCATGCCCTGGCCCGAGGGGATATTTGTTTCCCGGCTCAGGCGTTTTACCCGCTGGGCCAGGCTAAACCCCTTTTTTTTCATGCCATCGGGCTCCATGCGAGGAAACCATGAAGCTTTCTTGGGTACTTTCCGGAGCAACTGACCCCCGGCATGGACGTTTTCATCAATGATCAAAATGTCCAATCCCTTACCGGCAAGGGTGTCGGCGGCGGACATCCCTGCCAAGCCGCATCCCACAATAATTACGTGATATTTACATGGCACCGTCATTACTGAATTTCCCCCTGCATTTCTGACCCTTGTTTACCGGGAGAATGGGCCATATCTGGATGAGTGTTATGGGATTCATTCTTGTGGGTTAAAATGTCCATGTTGCCTTTTACCTGTGTCACGCAGGCCCGCTGGTCCGGGATGCCATTAATCTCAACCCGGCATTGGTAGCAGATACCCATACCGCATAAAATGCCCCGGTTTTGATGGGTCTTTCGGGTGGTTCCCAATATTTGAATGCCCGATGCCACCAGGGCCGCATGGACGGTTTCTCCCTCATAGGCGGTGACGGGCTTTCCGTCCACGGTCAGGGTTATTTTTTTGCCCCGCTGCACAGACCCGATTCTAAGATCTGTTTCTATCCCTATGTTATCCATTGGGTTCCGCTCCTTTGTTTTCAAATCGGTCCGGGGAAAATGCATCCAGGTCAATAGGTAAAGGATGCCCTAAAAGCATCTGTGCCATGAGATCCCCTGTGATGGGGGACAGGGCAATGCCGTCGCCCTCGTGTCCGGCGGCCATGATAAACCCCTCCAAGGACTTCACCGGCCCCAGAAGGGGCAGACCATCCGGGGTGTAGGGCCGAAGTCCTGCAAAGGTGCGGATTACCTGAAATGTTTTCAACACCGGAAGAAGACCAGCCGTTTGGGAGATGATTTTTTTGATACCCTCCAGGGTGTTTCCCTTATTAAATCCCACAAACTCCCGGGTGGAGCCCAACAGCAGGTTGCCATTGTCCGTCTGTTCCATGGAGATCCCTTCACCGCCCTTGTCTGCCAGGGAGGGATCGTATTTAGCGGCAATGTACTTGGCGGAAATCATGCAATGGCGAAGCACGGGTCTTGCCCCATGGGTCACCACGATTTGACCCCGACGGGGATGGATGGGAAGAGAAATACCCACCATATCCGACACCCTGGATGCCATGGATCCGGCGGCATTGACCACCATGTCTGCTTTAAAAAATCCCCGGGTGGTATGAACCCCTGTCACCCGGTTGTTTTCTGTGCCAAGGCCCAGTACTTTTGTCTGGGTGATGATGTCTGCATGGGCCCTTTTTGCCGCCTGGGCAAATCCCAATGCCAGATTGATGGGATTGACCTGGGCGTCCAGGGGGGAAAAGGAAGCCCCCAGAATGTCGTGGGATAAAAAGGGTTCTTTTTCAAGGGTCTGGGTGCGGTCAAGCAGGCGTACATCCAGATCGTTCTTTTGCTGCTCCTGGGTATATTTTTCCATGGCCCGGTATTCGGCATCGGTTTCAATGATCACCATGCCCCCGGTCTGCTTAAACTCAATGTCAACGGGCAGTTCTTGCTGCAATGATTGAAATCGTTTAAGGCTTTCCATGGCAAGGGAAAGATGGATACCCGGTTTCTTGGACTGCATGAACACCAGACCGTCACAGGCGCCTGAGCTACCCGAGGCAAGGTCTTTTTCTTCAATAAGGGTCACCCGGGCATTCTGTTTTGCCAGGTGATAGGCAATAGCGGTGCCGATGACCCCACCGCCGATGATGAGGATATGCGGCTTTGTCTGTTTCAAACTAATAGTCCTTTCTCTCGATGATCAATTTTTATGAACACTTTTCCGGGATAACAGGGTCAGGCATTTTGCCCGGCCTTCATCCCTTTGGCTGCCCTGGATTTTAGCCACATAGGCCGGAACACAATCCCAGCCAAAATCATAATGATAACTATTCTGGCCAAGGGCGTGTTAATCACGTTGGGTCTGGCGCACAAAAAGGTGGTAAGCCCTGCCAGAACCAGCAAACCTGTCTTTGAAATCATATTCAAATGCTTGAAAAAGTATCCACTCAGTGCCCCGGCAAAAAAGATGATGGCCACCACCAGCCCCAGCACCACCGTGATGATTTCAAGGACCGTGCCCCGCATGAGCAGGGCCGGGTTGAACACAAACACATAGGGAATTAAAAATCCCGCCAGGGACAGTTTAAAGGCCTCGAAGCCCGTCTGGAGAGGTTTGGAACCGGCAATGGATGCGGCACAAAAGGCCGGGACGCACACCGGCGGGGTTACCCCGGCAAGGACAGCAAAATAATAGACAAACAGATGGGCAGACAGCATGTCAGCCCCCATGGCAAGCAGGGCAGGGCCACCAATGGTAATGGCAATGATATAGGCTGGGGTACAGGGAAGTCCCATGCCCATGACAAGGGAGGTGAACATGATCAACAGCATGGCTGGCAGCATGTGGCCCCCGGACCAGTTGGTGATGACGGTGGCAATGCCAAGGGCAAGGCCGGTGTGGGTGACAATGGCCACCACCATACCGGCCCCGGCGCAGGCCAGAGCAATCATGATCATGTTACGACCGGAAAGACTCAGGGTTTTCCAGAGCCGGGCCGGGGTCATGCGGGTCTCTTTTTTAAGGAAACTGATCAAAAAAGTGACGCCGATGGCTGCATTGGCTGCCAGAAAGGGCGAATACCCGCGAAGCAGCATCACCACCAGAAAAACCATGGGAATGAGCAGATAGGAATCCCTTAAAAGTTGTTTGTAAGAAATGATATCCGATTCCGTTACCCCGGACAGATTTTCTCTTTTGGCCGTGTAATGGACCCGAATCACCATGCTGGCGTATAGCAGCAGGGAGCCAAGCATGGCGGCAATGACGAT
>JASFYZ010000287.1:0-15972 GCA_045046665.1 Desulfobacterium sp. | reverse complement strand
TGGAGAGCACGTAAGACTCGATGTCCTTCAGGACATTGAGCTATTCTCTGTGAAGCAGGAAGCCCAAGGCCTTTTAGGCTTGGGTAGCTCACTTATTGAATTTTTGGCATCCTTCATATCACCCCAAAAGTACTTTACAATTTTTTGAAAAAAAGGCCCTGCAAATGGGGAATGCTCTAAAAAAGTGTAAAGTACTTTTGAAGGATGCCGAATTTTCAACTAAAAAAAAGCAACAAGTTGCTAAGTCTTAAAATAAACTCAGTTGCTGGCCACCGATGATCTCATTGAAAGACAGGTCAAAAAAGACCATGACAGCGTCAAAAATGGGTTTGAGCTGCTTTTCCATATAATGACGATAATCGAGATCCGTGTGGGGCAGTTCTACCGGTATCGGTCCCCTCAGGGTCATGACATACCGGCTTTCTTTTCGGTTGGCCCCTTCCTTACCCAACAGAAGGGCGGCTTTTACATGGGGCGGCACCATTTTGGTATATTCATGGGGTGGTTTGGTCAGGCGTTTCTGGTACACCAGGTCAGCGTCATAGACATGGGTTTTAAGATCTGACACTATTTTTTTGGTCCACGCCACGACCTCCTGGTCATGGAAAATCCGCTGAAATAACTGGTATTGGAAATTCCTGGCAAACCGAGTCCAGTCGGAACGGACAAATTCAAGACCGGTCAGGACCAGTGTCGGTTTCCCCTCTTTGGTTATCATCCCGGCATACCGTTTCTTGGCAGCACTCCCTCCGCCACGAAGGGCTGGAAGAAAAAATCGGATGAAATGTTTTTCATATTCAATTTCCAGCTGGGACTCCAGGCCAAATTCATCCAATATTTTTTGGGTTATAAAACCGTTTGTCCGGGAAACAAGTTTTTTGGATGCCCCATCACAATCGGATAAATCTGTTTGTTTTAAGCAGACAAAGACCGAGTCCGTATCCCCGTAAATGACCTCGTATCCATCCTGTTCGAGATAGCGCCGGGTGGCTTTCAATATCCATTGGCCGGTGCCGGTGATCGCTGCGGGAAGATCATTGTGATAGAAACGGCAACCGGCAGTTCCCATCACACCGTAGAAGCTGTTCATTAAAATTTTTATCGCCTGGGAAAGATGGGGATCATTGTCCTTTTTGGCCTGATCCCTTTTATCCATCAATGTTTTGATATATCCGGGTAAAACATGGGCCGACCGGGAAAAGGTTATCTCCACAGGCGTATGGAGGGGGTCCTGGTCAGCATTGAGCCTTGACAGGGGATCAATGTTAAAGGTGCGAATAATCGATGGATAAAGGCTTTTAAAATCCAACACTACCACATGTTCATAAAAGCCCGGCTCTTTGGCAAAGACCCACCCGCCCTGGGCATGCCCCGTGGAAACAATGTCCCTGACATTGGGGGCCACAACCCCTTTTCTGTGGATGTGGGGCAGCATAAAATAGTCGAACGCAGCCACCGACATGCCGACCCGGTCCATGGAAAGCCCGCTTATGGTGGCCCGTTTATACACAAGATCAATTAAACCGGTTTTTTCGAAAATATCTGTTACCAGTTTACAATCCAAAAGATTGTAGCGGGCCAACCCTCTTTTATCCTCCCGGAACCGCCGTTCAATTTCCGCAACTTTATCTTTGTCCTCACCAATATCCTTCCCGGCGCCCAACAATGCCGAAGCCACGGTTTCCAGCCGGAAATTATCAAATGAGTAAAAGGCAGCTCTCAGGGTCGTCGGTCCATCAATGACGACCCGGCCACAGATATCCGCCCTGAATAGCCCTTTCCGGACCTCCTGTATTTTCGGTGGCCCCTGGTTCCTCCCTATTGAAAACGGTATCCTGTAATCTCGGTATTTTCTCTCAAGGAAAAGAAGGTCAAAGCCAATCACATGCCAGCCAATGATCATATCTGGATCAAAGACATCTATGACATTGAGAAACCCTTTGAGCAAGGCTTTTTCAGTGGACATGCGATATAAATACCCCCCATCGGATAAAATTTCAGAGGAATACCCGGGAAGAACCTCATCAATCCCCTTCCCCGCTGTCCCGCCATCAGCGTGTGAATGGCGGGACAAAGGCCTGTCTGTGTGTTGTGCATTCTCATCCAGCATCAGGACAACCCCATTCATCGGATGTGGGGGCTGAATCGTTTCCCCTAAACCTGTGGGCCCTTTAAAATGACAGGCAATGGAATAAAGCGTCCCGTCCTGACCTGTTTCGATGTCCAGGGACAGGACAGAAAACAACGGCGAATATTCCCCTTTACGAATGTGAGGATTTACAAATTGAAGCACCCCTTTTCTGGGATGGCAAGGGCCTTCAAATTCTATCTCCCCATGGATAAACCGTTCCATTAAATATCGCTCTTGCGGATAGATGTCGGCTTCAAAGGTTTGAATCCCCTGCTCATCATAATATCGGCGGGCCTTGTATAAAAGATGCTGGGAGTTAAAATACACCCCATCCACCGGACGACCGTCAAAGGTGGTCAGGTTAACGGGTCGCCGGTCACAATGAAAAAATGGTTTGGGGATGTTCGCAGCCCTGGGGATAAAAAAAAGGGGGCGATTATTGGTGATGAGAATTTCAAAGGGACCCAGATCACTGATGCCGGAATAGCGAAGCCTATGGGGCTGGCCAGACTCTATCCATTCCCGTGTCAGTATGTATCCCCTATAAATGCCCATGGCCTACCCATAACAGGAACCAGATCAAAAAACAAACAAAACAGACTGGTATCGGCCCTGCAATGGCCAGGGGAGAATAAAGATTGCTTCATAATTCTTATTCGTCTGAAATATTCCCCAGATCTTTATAAAAACATTGATTTCCCCAGAGTATTTTATTATGGGAGGTAAGCTTTTAACACAAAAAGTTATTCCTTATTAAGGATAAGTAAAGATGATTGCATTTTTCAACGGTGACTTTATGGAAAAAGATGAAATCACCATCTCCCCTGACGACAAGGGCTTTTTATTTGCAGACGGATTGTACGAAGTCATCCGGAGCTACCGCGGTAAATTATTCAGGACAAAAGAGCACATTGAACGCCCCAACTGCGGGGCCACCCCCCCCTGATTGGGAACAAATGGGCGGCATTCGTTTTAGCCATTCAATCCTGAAATCAAAGCTTGTTTCAGGAGATATTCGCGGAAATTCTCCAAGGGGTTTATCCCATACATTTTTTGCATTATATTTAATAATTTATCAGAATTTAAAGGAATTTTCATGAAAACGAATACAAAAATAGTGTTATATTTAATTATTCTTGCTTTATTAGACATGATAATCCCAATACCGTTTACTGCTCTTTTATTAATCTATGTTATTTTAGAAAAACCTACATGGTTTGTAAAATTAGTTACTGATATATATAATTCTTGATATGAATTAAGACTTTTATATTAACGCCTTTGGCGTATGGGGCTTGAATCTCCATCTGTCAATTGATACGTTAGGTCAGTCTTTTGGACATCCCAAGGGCTTTTCAAGGGTGTCGATGAAATAATCAATGCCAACTTTCAGGAGGTGTCATGGGGTTTAAGGAAAATCTTTTAAAACAGATAACCATCAACGATCTTGTCCAGGTCGTCGGCAAAACCATTGGAGCTGCAAATAGCGGCACCAAGATGGACAAAAAAGCCATGAAACAGCTCCTTGACATGTCTTTGTTTGACCACCAAAGTGAGCGGGGAATGGATCTTTATCTCAAACCCCTGGCAGCAGAGGGGGCCTTTCAAATCCTTGTACTGGACAATGAGTTGTCCCTGTACGAAACCACCCTTGCCGATGTCCTGCTTCGAAAAAATCCTACGCTGAAAGAGATGTTAAACGTGGGCAACGCCATGAAAATTCTCAATGACAAGGATGTGGTGAAATTCAGACGCGCTGAATCCCTTGCCTTTGTTCAACAGGATCTGCTCAGTTCCCTGGATCTTACCTTTGACCGTACCGATCTCACCGCCATTTTTAAGGAGGCCGGGGTGGCCCTTGAAACCCATCAGGTGGATGGCGTGATTCAAGGGATACTTCTCTTTTGTGAAATCCTGGGGTATATGCCTGCACCGTTGGCGTTTCAGATCAAAGGAAGCAGGGTTTGGGGCAAGATGACTACTGATAACCTGGGCAAGAGCTTGTTGGGCCCCATGGTTATCTACGCCCCTGGGGCTAACCAACTGGTGCTTTGGCCCCATGCCATCGACCGCCTTGACCCCCAATCTGGCACCATTAAAGCCCTTGAACCCCCATGGATAAAAGAGGTGGACGTACTTGCATTTCTACGGGACAAGGCCCTTGAACAGGGGACCATGGCTGACATGGGATCAAACCCTGTTTAAACGAATATTCAAAATGCACCGGGAAATTGCTCGCTGTCTGCTGTTTTTGAAACCTCAGTTTGACAATATGATTTCAGCCAGTTGCAATAAAATTCATACTGTAGTATAAGCCTTTTCGGTTTTGTCTGTCGGTGTCATTTTTTTGGGCATCCCGAACCGGTGGCGGGCCAGGGAAATCTTTTAATCAACGGATGCCGGGGAAAAACATACAGGAAATACGAATGGATTTACACCAAGAGGAACACCCCAAACGGCCGATTTTCAGTAGCCGGTTATCAATAATCGCTGTGGCTGCAGGCTCTGCCATCGGTCTTGGAAATATCTGGAAATTTCCCTACATCACCGGGAAAAACGGAGGCGCTGCCTTTATTATCGTTTATCTCATCTGCATCGCCCTCATCGGTCTGCCCGTGTTGATATCTGATTTTATCATAGGCCGCAGGGGAGGAGGAAGCGTTATCAGCTCTTTCAGGGCTTTGTCAGGGAAACGCAGCCCCTGGCTTTTTGGCGGCTTCATTGCCCTGTTCGGAAGCGCCACGGTGCTCAGCTTCTACGGCGTTGTGGCTGGCTGGTCCCTGGAGTACATTGTCAAGGCCGCATTCAATGAATTTGCAGGCAAGAGCCCTGGCCAGGTGGGGGAGATGTTCCAAAGCTTCGTGGTCTCACCTGTGAAACCCATCATATGCCAGCTCATCTTCATGACCATTACTACAGGGGTTGTCTTTGCAGGGGTCAAAAGGGGCATCGAGGCGTTTTCAAAGGTGATGATGCCTATACTGCTCAGTATCATCGTACTGTTGTGCATTCGATCCCTCACCCTTCCCGGAGCCGGTGAAGGCATTGCCTTTCTCTTTAAGCCTGATTTCTCAAAGCTCTCGGCGGCAGGGGTGCTGGACGCCCTGGGCCACGCTTTTTTCACTCTCAGCCTTGGGGTGGGCACCATGATCACCTACGGCTCCTATATCGACCCCCAGGAAAACCTTGGCGTCACTGCTGTTCAGATCTGCATAGCCGACACCATCATCGCCCTTCTTGCTGGCATTGCCATCTTTCCGGCCGTGTTTGCCTTTGGTGTGGAACCGGGCCAGGGTCCAGGTCTTGTCTTTGTGACCCTGCCCAATGTATTTGCCCAGATGCCGGGAGGCTATGTCTTTTGCCTGCTCTTTTTCCTGCTGCTGACCGTGGCCGCCCTGACCTCATCCATATCCATGCTGGAGGTAAGTGTTGCCTATGTGTCCGAAGATCTTGGCGTCTCAAGAAAACGGGCAACCCTGTTGCTTACCGGACTTATTTCAGCGGTGGGAGTGGTCTGCTCCCTCTCCATGGGCGAGTATCAGGAACAGCTCACCTTTTTTGGAAAAAACTTCTTTGATCTTGCGGATTTTGCCGTGTCAAACCTGGAGATGCCCATTGGCGGTGCCATTTCCGTGCTCTTTGTGGGCTGGGTGCTTAAACGGCACAAGGTACGGGAGGAACTCACTTGCAAAGGAAAGCTTGCGGTTCCCTTTATCGGAGTGTTCATGTTCACGGTCAAGTACCTGGCTCCCGTCGGCATTGCCATCATTTTTATCCACTCCTTGGGATTGATTTAATCCCACCATAAAATAAGGGAGTCAGAAGTTTTTAATTTACCACTTATTTTTTTTTCAAACTCAATGATACAAACTTTTCAGCTGGCTTTACAGGTTAATTAATTTGCTCTGACTCCCTAAGGGCTTGATCACAAGATCGGCCACTCTGGGGTGGGGTCACAAATATAGCCATCATCGGCATCAATGGGTCAGGGAAAGGGTATTAGTAAAGATGGAAAGGTTTTAGCAGGCGTTCCACTATTCCCAAAGCATCCAGGTCCGGAGTTTGAAAATCACTGATATTTTCCACAACTCCAGCCACGGGAACACCGGAGAATTTCTCCACAGCCTCCATATTTTCTTGAATCATGGTTTTTGAAGCCCTCCCCTCTTTTTGTCGGGTCTCCATAAATACGATACCTCCGGGAATGACCCCCCGTGCTTTCAAGCATTCCACCGTCATCAGGGTGTGGTTTATGGTGCCAAGCCCTGGCCGGGCAGCGATCACTGGCCGGGCTTTGCTTTCTTTTACAAAATCTGCCACGGTCAAGGTCTCAGTCAAGGGAACCAGCAGGCCGCCTGCCGCCTCTATCACCAGATGGGAATGGCTGGCCGCTTTTTCCTCAATTTGATCCATGGTCCTTGGAATATTGATGGTTTGTCCCATATCCCGGGCTGCAAACCATGGGGTCTTGGGATTCCTATGGCAGTTGAGAACGGAAGGTGCGGGGTCCATCCCCCCACCCGGTGTGTGGCGGTGGATAAAGGCCGCATCACCCGTGCTATCTGATGGGGAGACGCATCCGGTCTGAAAGGGCTTGACATAAAAGGGATTCTTTCCTTTTGCCATCAGAACCTGCATGATCAGAAGAGAGAGAACCGTTTTTCCAACATCCGTATCGGTTCCGATCACCATAATTTTTTTACACAAAATCATTCAGACCACCTCCTTTAGTGCATTTACAAAGGTTTTAATATCCTCTTCCCGGTGCAGGGCGGTCATGCCCAGCCTCAATATTGCCTTTCCCAAAGGCACTGTGGGAAAACGAGCCGAAAAAGCCAGAATGCCCCGGGAAAGAAGATCCTGGGAGACCTGTGTCGCTTTTTTCTCATCTCCCATCAGGACGGATATGATATGGGCGTTTCCAAACACCTCGAATCCTTCCCGGATAAGTGATTCGCCCATGGATTCACTGACATCCTTTAAGGTTTTCCGGGCGCTGTCCCCCTGCTCCACAAGTTCCAGAGCATCCACGGCAGCCAGGGCATGGGCCTGGGGAAAGGAGGTGGTGTAGATAAGCGGGGAGGCGAAATTCATGAGATACTCCTTTACCCCGCAGGGCAGAAGCACAAAGGCTCCAAACAGCCCCAGGGCCTTGCCAAAGGTTCCAAGGGCTATGTCCGTCACCCCCTGGGCAATTCCCCTGCCCTTATCCCCCAGGACACCAAAGGCATGGGCTTCATCCACAACACCATAGAATCCATGCTTTTTCTTTAAATCCCCAAATGCTTTTATGGGCAAAAGATCTCCGTCCATGCTGAACAGGGACTCAGTAACAACGCCCCTATTTTCCAACCTCGAAGCTTCCAGGCGCTTTTCCAGATGTCTAAGATTGTTGTGGCGATATCCCTTAAGGGTCGCACCGCTTAAGGATATTCCCTTGACGCAGCTTGCATGCACATGCTTGTCAAATATAAGGGTGTCTCCTTTTTCAAACAAGGTTGAGAGAATCGCCAGATTTGCCTGGTATCCGCTGGAAAAGAAGAGGGCATCTTCATACCCGAAATAATCGGCAAAAATTTTTTCCGCCTGGCAGATGGCCTGATAGTTTCCCGCCACCAAACGGGATGAGGAGGCGGAAGAACCACTGGCCTTAAAATGTTTTCCCACCCTGGCAGCAAGATGGTGTGAGGACCCCAGCCCCAGATAATCGTTGGAGGCAAAGCTCAACACCTTCTGTCCTTTGATGGTTACAAATCTGCCCTCCCTTTTCTCCATTACCGGGGGATTCCGATGCAGCCCCTCCAGTTGCTGGAGGTTTAGACGATCCCTGAACCGCTTGTCAAACATTGGAACACCTCCCTGTATCTTGTTGTCAAAACCTCTTTTCCAAAGGTGTCATCATACTCTTTTACGGAGAAAACAAACCTTCCCACAAGAGGGCTTTCACATGTTCCCGATGCTGTCAGATCGTAGAAAAAGGCCGCCTGACTGCGCACCACCAGTCTCCCTGAAAGTTCCAATGTTCCGGAGATGCGGCTTTCTTTTGGAAGAGAAAAGCGCTCCACCTTAAGAAGAAAGGCATGCTTTGAAAAATCACACAGCCAGCGCACATGGAGGGCTCCCAGCTGGGCCAGGGACTCCATGACCACAAAGGCCAATTGGTCAACAAAAGTTGCCGTTCCCCGAATTATTCCCTTATCAAGATCCGTCACTGAAGTCAGGAGATGAAAACCGTCCATTTGGGTATTGATAATTTGGGTATTGATATCTACTCTCTCCATTTTTTAACCACCAGGGCAGCGTTTTGACCGCCAAACCCGAAATTCTGGAGCAGTAGGGAATTAAAAGAAATTTCCCGGTTCTCTGCCATGAAATTCAAATAAGGGGAGGATGGATCTTTTAAGTTTCTTACGGCGGGAAGAACACCCTTTTCCATAAGAGAGAGACAGATGGAAAGCTCCACCACGCCGCAGGCCGTGGAAAGATGCCCGATCCAGGACTTCAGAGCTATGATCTGCGGTGATTTTTCCGAAAACAGACGTTCCATAAGGGCCGTCTCCATTGCATCATTGAGTTGGGTTCCGGTACCGTGGCTGGAGACCACATCAATATTATCAAGGGGGAGTTCTGCCTGTGTGAGGGCCTTTCTTACTGCCTTTTCCATCCAGATCCCGGAAGACTCCGGGGCTGTCATGTTGCAACCGTCCATGGATGCGCCAGCCCCTGCAACCTCCGCCAGGATATTGGCTCCCCTTTTTTTTGCACGGTCCAGGGATTCCAGGATTACAAATCCGCCCCCCTCACCCATGACAAAACCCTTACGGCCAAGATCAAAGGGACGATGAACCTTGGTTGGATCTCCCTTTTCTGTACAAAGGGCTCCGGCCATCTTGTATGCCAGGGCGGCTCCCGGATTGATTCGGCTGTCTCCTCCCCCTGCCAGAGCCACATGAAGATTGCCGTTCTTAATTTTTTGAAACGCTTCCCCAATCACCTGAAGGGTGGTGGCGCAGGCGGTGCTTATGGTGAAGCTTTCTCCGTGGATACCCACAAGATCTGCAATGGCTGCGGCAGCTGTATTGGGGAGAAACTTCAGAATCCAGAGAGCAGAAAGATCTTCCCGATCAAGGTTTGGGCCCGCACCGGTGAAGAGCCCTGCATTTTCAAGCATATTACTGGACAACCCCGAGTCCTTGACGGCCCTGAGGGCTGCGGCCACACCAAAGGCGGCACCCCGGTTGAGATAACGGGCGTTTTTATATCTTCCAGTATGGGTTTTCAGATTAAAATCCGGCACCTTTGCGACCACCAGATCAAGATCAAAATCTGCCCTTTTAAAAGCAGTCCTGTTCTCCACCATGGCAGAGATTACATCCTTTCCGCTGTTTCCAAGGGGTGAAAAAAAAGCGGCCCCGGTAATTACGACACGCGATTTCATTCAAACCTTCCTATAGATTTCCATAGGTTGTTTTCGTTCCGGAGCAGCCGGATATTCGTCCGGGAATCCCGCAGTTAAAAAGCATCGAATCAACAGATTTTCAGTCCCGGGAATGGTGATTTCTCTCTCCAGGAAATGGAGGGGTGCAGTCAAGATACAGGTCCCCAGGCCGAGCGCCACCGCTTTTAACAAAAATGACTGGAGAGAAAGTCCCAAAGAGATATCGCATCCCATGGTTTCAAACTCTCTTCCCCCCATGAGTCCGGCACGCTTCAATCTTCCAGAAAAACTGTCTCCTTCTTTTTCCACACCCACGGCAAACAGGGCCGGTGCATGGAACATAAAACTGGAGTAACGCCAATAGTGATTCAGAATATTGATGGCTTTCCTGGGTTTATCCAGGGATTTTACCTGTGTCAGCATATTCCGGTATCCTGTTTCCATATTCTTAAAAACCCCCTGGCGTGATTCAGAAGAAACCATGTGGAGATATCTCACCGGCTGCCTGTTGGATGGAGAAGGGGCGTTTCCGGCACAGGCTATCATATCCAGGATATGGGATTCAGAAACCTTCTCACTGGTATATTTTCTGATGCTTCTCCTGACCGTCACCAAAGAGTCAAAATTTGTGTTCATCGGGATAGATATTCCACATAGGAGACAATATCTTGAACTTTTAAGACTGGCCCATCCTTTAAGTCATCCAGCATCTCTTCCACGCGGTCTTTCTTAAGATGGGGAAGTTTTTCCACAATTGCGGATAAAGGGTTCAGGCCGCTTTCCCTGGCATTCAATAGTATGCTCCGCAGGTTTCTCAAGAAAATATCATCGTCTTGAACCTCGATCTCAAATTTTAAAGAAAGCTCCAGGGCCACCTCCAGAAGATCAATGGATTCCGCAGTAAGCTCCCGCATAAGATAACTCTCCAGGGAGATATCCTCTTTATCAAAATCTAAAATTTCTGCCAGGATCTCCCTGACTTTTTCAAAAGTACTCATTTTAAAATACTCCTTATTTTCCGCAGCTCATACCGCCGTCCATGGTAAGATTCACCCCGTTAAAGGCAATGCCCGTGTCCGACAAAAAGAAAAGCAGGGTCTTGGCAACCGCCGCCTCTGAAATAAAACAGCCTCCGGGAATATTCTTCAGGAGCGCTTGGCGATTCTTTTCAATAAATTTGTCTCCCCGTCCCGACTCCACATATCCTGGCCTCAGGCTTATGGTGGTGATACCCCTTGCTGCAAGTTCAAGCCCGACATTCCTGTAAATCCCCTCGGCCGCAAGCTTGGAAGATGCATAAAGACCCTGCCCTTTTCCCGGCATGCCTGCCGCAACAGAGGAGACAAAAATCATCCGCCCGAAACGCTTTGTGAGCATGGACCGTGATACCAGGCGAACCAACTGGGCCCGGGCTGCAATATTCTCGGCCATATACCGGGAGAGCGTATCTGGATTTGCCGAGGCCACCAGGGTCTCGTAATCCCCCTGGGCCAAATCCACCATATAGTTGATGTTTGTTCTTTTTGAAAAAATATCCCCCATCTTTCCAGGGAGGGCAAGTTCAAGGAAGGTGGTGTCATATAAACCTTTCCAGCCAGAGAGCCTTTCTTTTATTTTCTTCTCTCCCTTGCTGTCCCTGAATGTCAGGATGGGGAAAAGATCTTCACTGATCAAAAGGGGAGCAAGGGCAAGGGCGATCCCGCAGCTGCCGCCGGTTATCAACACATTTTTTCCAGCAAAGTTAAGATTCATAAAACAAGATCCCCGGTGACAAGAACCAGGCTTTTATCAAAAAGCCTGCACCTGATCACGTTATCGTTTTTCGTCATTTCATATTGGTACTCCCCGGGGGAGACGAAATGTTTGAACCTGAAATTTTCGGCTTGAACCGGATTTCCTGGATGTGCTACCCCCCCATGGACCCCGAGAAAGGCATGAATAATCACGCTTCCAGGAACCACGGGGTTTCCCGGAAAATGATCTATATATATCCTGTCTTCGGGGTCAAAAAAAAGAGTCCCTACATGCTGTAAAGCTGTTTCCATTTATGCCGATACCCTGAGACCAAGATCTTTAATCATCTCCATATCCGTCTTGATGCTCCTGCCCTTGGTGGTGAGATAATCTCCGCTCATGAGGGCGTTGGCCCCTGCCGCAAAGATCCAGGACTGGAACTCCTTCAGGGTCTTTTCCCGACCGCCGCAGATGGTGATGTTTTTGGTGGGATTTATAAACCGGAACAGGGCGATGCTTTTCAGGGCATCCATGGGCGTAACAAGGGGACTTGCTTCCATGGGGGTACCGGGAATGGGGTTTAAAAAGTTCAAGGGAACCGTGTCAACATCCAGATCACGCAGGGTAAAGGCAAGTTCCACCCTCTGTTCCCAGGTCTCACCAAGTCCAAGGATTCCTCCGCTGCATGCGGATAATCCGGCTTCTTTGGCAATTTTTACGGTTGCGATATCGCAGCTGTACTCATGGGTGGTGCAGATTTTATCAAAATGGCTTTCCGCCGTTTCCAGGTTGTGGTGGTAATTGCTGATTCCCGCATCCCTTAAACGCTTTGCTATGGACAGGGTCAACTCCCCGAGGGAGGCGCACACCTTGAGTCGGGTGGTGCTTCTGATGGATTCCGCAGTCCGGCAGATGGTATCCAGATCACGGCTTTTGGGCATAAAGCCGCTTGCCACCATGGAGAAATGGGTTGCGCCTGCGCCTTCCATGCGAACGGCACTTTCGGTCATCTCTTCCACCCCCAGCATGGGATAGGTGGTGATGCCGGTGTTGTAAAAGAAAGACTGGGCGCAATAGGCGCAATCTTCGGAACAGCGCCCGGATTTGGCATTGATGATGGCGCATGAAAAGATTTGGTTCTCCATCTGTTTTTCCCGAATCTTTCCGGCACAGGCAATCATATCAAACAGGTCTGCCCCGGAGATATGGATAAGTTTTAAGGCCTCCTCCCGGGTGATCTCACCGTTGGCCAGTATCTTTTCCGCAAAACCTGAAATAGTTGTATTAAACATAGCCCCTCTTAAATTTTCGTTCTTGTTTGGTGCAGTGAATCAAAAACCCTCCGCATTGTCAACCCATTTTTTAAATTGGGTTGACAATATAAAATAAATCAAGCAATCTATTCTTTCACAGCTCGGCATTCTTCGACCACACAGATCTTGCCTGTCATGGCAGGCCTGGGGCAAGACTTGTTGCAGGTTGCAGGTTGCAGGTGTTGGAGGCAGGTTCTGATTTTTTTTGCTTGATGTAGGGGAACAAATATGCTCTATATCGTCAACCTGATTAAAAAAAAGGGATGACAATACAGCTATTCCCGGTCAAAAACAAAACAAATATCTGAATTCATTAGTATTCAGGCTTTAAACCTCACGAAAACTTCTTGATAGATATATTAATATATATCATTTAATTAAGCCATGATCGGAAATCACTGACAATACAGACAGGGAGAAAAGATGGGAAATAGAGAAACACTACTTGAGCTTCTTAAATCTGAAAAAAGCTGTTGGATATCCGGGGAAATCATGCGCCAGAGCCTGGGCATCAGCCGCAATGCCGTATCCAAACATATTCGCGTTCTTCGGGACAAAGGATATAAGATCGAATCCTCCACAAAAAAAGGCTATCGCCTTGATATGCCCCAGGATCTTATTATTCCCGAAGAGATTCTGGATGGACTTAACACAAGGGTTTTTGGCAGGCAGGAGATCCTCTGTTTCAAGGAGACGGATTCCACCAACAGCCAAGCCAGAGTTCTTGCCGATGGTGGTGCCAGGGAGGGCACCCTTGTCCTGGCGGAAAGCCAGACCCTGGGACGGGGAAGAAAGGGCCGAACCTGGTTCTCTCCCAAGGGAGAGGGGCTTTTTATCTCCATGGTTCTAAGGCCCTTGATGTCCCCCATGGACTCGTCAAGGCTGACATTGCTCGCAGCGGTGGCCCTTGCCGAGGCGCTGATGGATTCAACAGGGTTGGAAATCAGAATAAAGTGGCCCAACGATCTTTTATGCAATGGGCGCAAGGTGGCCGGAATTCTCACGGAACTCAGTACTGATATGGATGCGGTAAACCATGTGATCATCGGTCTGGGGCTCAATGTCAATACGCCCAGGAAATCTTTTCCAGTGGATCTTAGAGAAAAAGCCTCCTCACTTTTGGTGGAATCGGGCCGGTACCATTCCCGCTGCAAAATAACCCAACTCTTTCTGGAACGCTTTGAAGACCATTATGATGCCCTGGTGAATCAAGGTTTCCCCCAACTCCTTTCCCGGTGGAAAGCCTTATCCGACAGCATCGGCCAGAAGGTTCGGGTGGAGATGATCGACAAAAGTCTTACCGGCATCATCCAGGATGTGGATTCCAATGCCTTCCTGATTCTTGAGGACGAAAAAGGAGTTCGCCACAGCATTCTCTCCGGGGATGTTATTCCATTGACAGGTAAAAAATTATGAATAAAAACGAAATATTAGAAACAGACCGGGACCTTCTTTGGCACCCTTACACCTCCATGGTGGATCCCCTGGAAGTCTACCCCGTGGTGGGGGCATCCGGTGTCAGGATCGAGCTTGCTGACGATACCCGTCTTATTGACGGAATGTCCTCCTGGTGGGCGGCAATCCACGGTTACAACCATCCTGTTTTAAATGAGGCGGCCCATGGGCAGATTGACGCTTTCTCCCATGTTATGTTTGGAGGGCTCACCCACAGGCCAGCAGCAGAACTTGGAAAACTCCTGGTTGAGATTACGCCCAAGGGCCTTGAACAGGTTTTTCTGGCTGATTCAGGATCAGTATCCGTGGAGGTGGCCGTCAAGATGGCAATCCAGTACTGGTACACCCTGGGACGGCCTGAAAAAAACCGGCTTTTAACCATTTGCAAAGGATATCACGGAGACACGGCAGGAGCCATGTCTGTATGCGACCCTGTTAACGGCATGCACGAAATGTTTACCAGTATCCTGCCAAAGCAGTTGTTTGCAAACGCTCCGGCCATTCCCTTTGGAGAAACCTTCCGGGAGGAGGATATCCAGAGCATGAAAACGCTTCTGGAAAACCACCATCAAGAGATAGCCGCAGTAATCCTGGAACCCATTGTCCAGGGGGCTGGCGGGATGAGGTTTTATTCCGTTGGGTATTTGAAACGGGTGCGTGAGCTTTGCGACCAGTACGACGTCCTTTTGATCTGTGACGAAATTGCCACTGGATTTGGCAGGACCGGAGAGCTGTTTGCCTGCAATCATGCAGGGATCTCCCCGGATATCATCTGTCTTGGCAAAGGAATCACCGGGGGGTATATGACCCTGGCGGCCACCATAACCACCCGCAGGATCAGTCACGCCATTTCCAGGAACGGAAATTCTGTGTTTATGCATGGACCCACCTTTATGGGCAATCCCCTGGCCTGTGCCGTGGCCTGTGCAAGCATTCGACTTCTGCTGGACAATCCATGGAAGAAGACCATTGCCCGGATTGAAACTCAGCTAAAGAAAGAGCTTGCCCCATGCAGGGATCTTCCCCAGGTTCAGGAGGTTCGCGTTCTGGGTGCCATTGGCGTGGTGGAGATGAAAAATCCGGTAAATATGGGAGAGATCCAGAAACGGTTTGTCAAAAAAGGGGTGTGGGTAAGACCATTTGGAAAGCTTGTGTACATTATGCCGCCCTACGTGATTTCACCTGAAGATTTGAGTATCCTGACCCGTGCCCTTTTTGAGGTGGTCGGGGAGGAAATTTGATTAAATATGACATTATTCCTTCCTTGACTGCTTCGGGTTCTCCAGTTCCGGCAGCTGGTCAAATTGCCGTCCCATAGATTGGCGAAGTGCACCCACGATTTTTTCCGGGAAAAGATCCAGCATCCGTAACTCTAAAAAGAGGTTGATCATACGGTACCTCCTTTTCAGATTCTTCTACTCTGTTTCCAGCCGACACGGCACAAACCGGTGGATTGGTGTGCCCAATGGATCCCGGTGGGTGTTTTTGGTCAGGTTGTTGATATTTAGACCGTAAACTGTGCCGTCATAGAGCAATCCAAATCCATGGGGGATCAGAACGGTTCCTTTTCGGACCTGTTCTGATACCTGGAGTTCACCGACCTCGTTACCGGCTTCAGTGGTTACCTTCACCTTCTGGCCATCTGTAAATCCCATGGCCTCTGCATCTTCTGGATTTACCGAAACCGTACAGGCTCGTTTCCCTTTATTCCATTCCTGGCCGCGAATCAATGTATTAATGTTAAAACGTGTATGTCGACCGGCGTTTAAGATTAATGGAAATTGATCCGGCAGCTTCAGATCCTTGGCTTCATTTGCGGCATCCAATTTTTTTGGTTCTGTTTTCTCAAGACTCGGCGGTGCAAGCCTGCTTTCAGATGTACTTGTCAGTATGGATCTGCC
>JASFYZ010000286.1:0-4792 GCA_045046665.1 Desulfobacterium sp. | reverse complement strand
AAAAAAACTAACATATTTATTTCCCACAGTCAAGTCAGATGGCCTACCCCCCTGAAAACACTGACTTATCCCCAATGTTTTTAACATGGCACAATTTATGCTATTTATTTCAACAGTACAAGAAACGGGGTCAGGCTGGGCTTAGAGGGGCATAACTTTTATGGAGATGGCTTCACAAGGCTGTATGACAAGCCTGACACCAGTACAAAACAACCACAAAGGAGAAATTAGCATGGGTATATTCACACGATTCAAAGACATTGTCACCGCCAACATGAACTCCATGCTGGACAAGGCCGAAGATCCTGAAAAAATGATCAAAATGATGATCCGGGAAATCGAGGACACCCTGGTGGAGCTGAAAACCTCCTGTGCCGGGGCCATTGCCAGCAAAAAAACAGTCCAGCGCAGCCTGGACGGTGTCCGGGAACGCCTGGATCAGTGGAACACCCGGGCAGAACTTGCCGTGCTCAAGGGTCGGGATGACCTTGCCCGGGAAGCACTTTTGGAAAAAAAACGTTTCTCAACCAAAATCGACACCCTGGAGCAGGAATTTACACAGCATGCCGCCCTGGTGGAGCAATACCAGGAAGAAATCCGACAGCTGGAAAGCAAGCTCAAAAGTTCCCGGGAAAAGCAACGCATGCTCGTCCAACGCCAGATCCATGCAAAACGAAAAATACAGGCCCAGGAAGATATCCGACGCATGGACAACCACGAGACCCTGGCACGCTTTGATAAAATGGAGAGCCGCATCGAACAGATGGAGGCGGAAGCCGATCTGGTGAACTATGGGGTGAAATCAACCCTTGACGAACAATTTGAAGAGATTATCATGGACGATGACATTGAACAGGAACTGCAACGGTTAAAGTCTGCCAAAACCAAGGGTAACACCCTGCAGGATTAACCCTTAGAGCGCCCGGGATCGAGAAAAACAAGCCCTGTCCCGGGCATCAAGGTTAAAGGAGATACATTTTTGATGAAAACTGTTTTTATCGCAGGAATTGTTTTCAGTGGCATTATTCTGGTGCTGCTCGTCGTTGCGGCCACTCTTTTCATGATCTTCAGGATGCGCCAGGGGGGTAGCCTGACCCAGGATCGCAACAAACAAAATGAGGAAGCCACCATGATTCAGGAAATATACACGGGATTGTCCAGGATGGAGCAACGGGTGGAAGCCCTTGAAACCATTCTCATGGAACAAAAGAAAAAGGATGAGACATGAGAAAAGGATATAAGCAAAAACAATGGCACCAGAGGGGGTACCCCCGTGGATTCCGTTCCAGACGTTCATCCGGCTTTGGTGGATCTGGGGGAATTTTTCGTTCCCGACAAGGCATCATCATGGGGGTTTGCAAAGGCATCAGTGAGACGTTTGATTTTTCGGTTTTCTGGGTCCGGGTGATCTTTGTGATTACCCTGTTCTTCAGCGGCCTGTGGCCCGTCATCGCCATCTACCTTGTGGCGGCATTTTTCATGAAGCCCCGTCCGGCGAAACCCCTTGAAACCGAGGGAGAAAAAGATTTTTACGACACCTATGTCAACTCCAGGACCGGTGCCATACGGACATTGAAGAGCCGGTTTGAATCCCTGGAAAGACGCATTCGCCGCATGGAAGATACGGTGACCACCAGCGAATTTGAGTGGGACCAAAAGGTCAACGCTCCCTGAGCTATAATCAACCACCGGCCAGGGGGCCAAAGATAGTAACGGTTTCATCCTTATTAAGGGGGGTGTGGAGATCTACTTTTTGATTTTCAATGGTCACCATTGGGGCAAGCAGGGGACTGATACCTTCCATCAACAATATCTCCCGAATGGTGATGCCCTTTTTTACCTGAAGCGTATAAGTCTCTGGCTTGGGCTTATTGACATCTTCAAGTATGCATAAAAGACTTGCGGAAAGCCTCAATTCTATATTGATCATCTTTAAAATCCCCTGGAATTCGATGATTAAATTAAACACCCCGTCCCTAATTGAAGGAGACGGAGCGTTTAATATTTATAAAAAACCGGTAAGAAAACCCCTGGGTCTTTACTCAGGGGGTGTTGACTCAGTCAAATTATGTTTGTCCAGTGTTGCCTGGGTGGGAATACCATTGTTATCCCAACCCCTGGCCTCGTAATAGGTATCCAGCATCTCTTCGATCACAGACAGTTCCATTACATGGCCCTTGTTGGGTCCATTGGGGATTTTTTCCTCATAGAACCGTGCCGGAGGATAATCATACTTTCGGCCAAAATCCGAAATTTCTCTTTTATTGAACATTCGATTCAGGTGCCAGATTTTTTCCGAAAGAAGCAGCAGATCTTTTTCAAAATCCATTTTTTTACCCGTGGCATAGTAGTAGAGCTCTTCATAGTACTCGGTTTCAAGACCAATTTCCATGTACTGGAGCCGACAGGTACCAAGGATATCAAAGGCGGGTCGCAAATGCTGGGATTTCAATACCAGGGGCACCACATTTTTATGGTCTGCCTTGGGAATAGTATCGAAATTAGCGCCACCAGAAATGAGATCGTGCACCGTGGCATCCTTGTCTCCTCCCACGGCAGTTGCCACATCAGAGCCCAAAACCCAGCAGCGTCCATGATGGGCACCAATATCGGAAGTCATGTAGCCCAACATCATGCCAGGGGCATTACGGGATTCATATCCGGTCCACTCCAGGCCCTTAACATGGATGGCAAACTTGCTGCTCTCATGTCCGATTTTTTCAGCTGCATCCCGGACTCCCAGGGCAAGGGTATCACCAATGCCTTCTCTTTTAGAGATGATTTTAAGGATGTGAACAATGGAGTTAAGATCCCCCCATTTCACATCCATGCCCATCTCTTCTTTGGAGATAAAGCCCTTCTCGTAACACTCCAGGGCAAAACTGACAACGGCACCGGCAGAGCAGGTGTCAATACCCATCTCATCGCA
Organism: Desulfobacterium sp.; assembly: GCA_045046665.1. Lineage (GTDB taxonomy): Bacteria > Desulfobacterota > Desulfobacteria > Desulfobacterales > Desulfobacteraceae > Desulfocicer. Next base: position 1,863 of record JASFYZ010000286.1, on the reverse strand, counting down.
AATGTAATTGGCATAGGCAATGCCGTGGATGTCATCCAGCTCGCAGTTACTGCCTAAAAGAGATAGGGTTTCATACTCGGGACCTTCCACATAGACATTACCCAGGGCTGTTTTGGCATGGCCATATTTACCACAGGGGATGGGACAGGCAAAACAGCCCTTGTCTGTGATTTTCAACTCTTTTAAAATGGCTTTTCCGTTAATCTTATCGGCGTAGTCACAATTAGATGTCTGGAAGTTCCGGGTGGGAAGTGCCCCCACATCGTTGCACCAATTGGTGATTCCCGCCGTCCCTTCGGGGGTCCAGCCCTTAAATCCGGGTTTTGCTCGACAGGCCGCGTAGGTCTCTTTTCCCTTTTTCAAGAGCCCCTTGGGATCAAACACCGGTATACTTTTGCTTCCCCTTGCCACAATGGCTTTGATGTTTTTAGAGCCCAGGACCGCACCAATACCGATACGACCGGCCTGACGGCCAAAATCATGGGAGATACAGGCAAAGTTAACGAGATTTTCGCCAGCTTCGCCAATGGTCAAAATCTGAAAATCATCCCCCAGATCCGCCTTCATGGCTGCCTCCACCTCCGTGGAACCCCTGCCCCAATATTGCCCGGCAGGTCGAATTTCCACCGTGTCATTGTCTATGAAGATGTATGAGGGTTCTTTGGCCTTGCCCTTGATGATGGTCACATCATAACCGGCGTACTTCATGTTAACCCCGAAGTGGCCCCCCATGTTGCTGTCACCATATCCACCGGTGGCCGGAGATTTGGTGCAGAAATGGGTTTTTCCACTTGCCGGTAAAAACAGCCCGCTCAAGGGGCCCATGGCGATGATAAATCTATTTTCGCCGTCAAAGGGGTCCACATGGGGGGGATTTTCATCGTATAAAATTTTTGATGTGAATCCGCGTCCACCGATGAAGTCGTCCACCCACTCTTTTTTCAGGGGTTCTTTTTCAATTTTTCCGGCACTTAAATCAATTCTGAGGGTATTGCCTGCGTATCCGTATAACATGTTGTCCTCCAGACTATTTACATGAAACCCTGATCAACATTTCGTAATCATGGAGTTTCAAACTTTGTTGTGGCAAGTGAGCCTGCCATGGCCACTGTGTAAACGTAGGGTCAATCACCTGTAATCGTAGAGCGTTTTAATTGAACTGTGACAGGTAATTTTACCATGACCATTATTCAAATGTTAACGCATCCCTTGGACAGATACTGACGCACTGTTTGCAGTTGATGCATTTATAAGGATAGCCATCGTCGTCAACCTTTACCAGATTGACCGGACAGGCAGGGACACAGGCCATGCACTTATCACATTTGTCTTTGTTGATGCGATAGGTCTGTCCTTTAAGCTCAATGGCATCCTGGGGGCATGCCTCGGCACAGGCACCACATTGATCACAAATATCCACAAAATATTTGCCGGGATCTGGAAACTTTCCATATACATGTAACATTGCCTTGGAAGGATTGATCTCCTTCAGGTTCTGCAGGCTACAGACAAGCTCACAAGCCTTGCAGCCCGAGCAGGTTTCATTGTTGAAAATAAGTCCCATGTTTCATTCCTCATACGGTTACTATTTATTTTTAACTGCTTCCGGGGCTAACTTAAATATTGGCAAATCCAAGACAAATACAGAAGGAAAACAATCTGAATCGTTGGATTGCAAAATAACTTGTTATTTTTTGTAAGCCATTGGCAGTTTATTACAGCAATTAATGTGCCACAACATCAAAACCCACATTATTTAGTTCTTAACTATTTGAAATATAAAATTATTTTATCATTATCACAAAATTTTAAAAACGCCATAAAAAAGAAAAGATTTTTTTAAATTTAAAAAAATCTTTTCTT
>JASFYZ010000285.1:0-5653 GCA_045046665.1 Desulfobacterium sp. | reverse complement strand
CAGTACCAGGTGCTGCTGGACATCATCACCGCCGAGAAAAAGGCCCGGTGGAAACAGTCCTCCAAGAAAGAGATCATCAAGCATCTCAAAGAGATGGTCATCATCACGGAAATGAAGGATTAGGAGGCACCCATGGCACTGGTCGCGGAATCAATATTATCAGACGTGTTGGACATCGGGACAAAGGCCGTCCGGCTCCGGGCTGTGGAAGAAAAATGGCCCACGGTGAAAAACGACAAGCAGGGCGGGTCTGAACGCTACTATATCCAGGATCTTCTCCCGGCTCCCATCCAGCAGGAACTCATGCTCCGGCAAGCCCTGATCCCAGGCTCTGTCCATCCGGTGGCCAAAATGGATCTGAATGCCCCTACCCCAAAGAAATCTCAAAAACTGGGGCTTGCCAAGTTTCAGTTAGTAAAGACCTACCGCATCACCAAGGAGAATGCAGAGCACGGCAAAAAGACCCAGGCTGCCAAAGCATTTTTACTGGCCTATAACACCGGGGTCATGATGCCCACGGTATTTGAGCAGGTGGGCAAGATCAGCAAGGTCACCCTGGACAAGCTGGATAAACGCCTGCGGGAGAACCGGGATGATTACCTGTGCCTGTGTGATGGCCGGGGGGGATGGCGCAAGCATGGCACCACCAAATGGCGTCAGCGGAGCCTGACGGAACAGGCCAAGTCGATATTTCTTAAGTGCTATTTAAACCCGGCAAGGCCATCTGTGATCATGTCCATTCGCGCGACCCGGGCTGCACTTGAACACCACAATATTCTGGAAACATCAAGCAATAAAACATTTCAGAGGTGGCTTATAGATTACGAAAAGCACAACGCACATGTCATTTGTATGGCCCGGGAGGGCGTAAAAGCTTACACCGACAAATATGGACCCTATGCAACACGGGATGCAACCCTTTTGGATGTCGGTCAGTGTCTGGTGGCAGATGGAAAAACACTGAATTTCTTCATTCGTCACCCGGAAACCGGCAAACCATGTCGGATGAAACTTATCGTTTTCCTTGACTGGCGCTCCCGGTACCCTGTCGGATGGCAGATAATGCTCAACGAAGATACTCGGGCCATCATGGCGGCTTTCCGCAATGCTGTGGATACCCTTGGCATGTATCCCCAGTCTGTCTACCTGGACAACGGCAGGGCCTTCAAATCAAAGCTTTTTATGGAGACTGAGCCGGATTTTCGAGAGCTGACCGGCCTATATGCCCGCGTGGGTACTGCGGTAACCTTTGCAAAGCCTTACAACGGACGTGCCAAAGTGGTTGAGAGATGGTTTTTAACGGTTCAAAGTCAACTTGAATTCATGATGCCCTCTTATTGTGGTGATTCCATCCAGACAAAACCGGCATGGATGCATCGCAACGAGACTTTCCACAAAGCATGGCATGAAGCCCGGACCAGTGGATGGATACCCAGTATCCGGGAAGCAGCCCACGTCCTTGCTGGATACTTCACCTGGTATGCGCAACAACCCCAGGCTGACTTGGGCTGCACACCCGAAGAACTCCTTCTCCCCAATCGGGGTCCGGGAGTTGACCCGATACAGTTGAACCATGATTTTCTATGGAGAAAAGAGGTTTCCCCAAGGAATTGCCGGGTTACGTTGTGGGGTATTGATTATGAATCAGACGGACTGCATGGCCTATCCAAAAAACATAAAATCGTGGCCATGTATGACACAGCAGACATGGGTAAAATCTGGTGCTACACCAAAGATAGGGTATACATATGCAGCGCTGTTCCTGTGGCGGCCCTTCATCCGCTTGCCAAACTGTTCGGTGACCAAGTGAGCCTGGAACAAGTAAAAGCCAGTAATAAATTCCAGAGACATCTCAAAAAGCAAACCCAAAAACAATTGACCGATGCGGGTATCTCAAAAACCGCACTTGACGCTCTGGGGGCTCTGCCCTTTGCTGGCAAGGTGCCCATTTTACCCCAGAGCACCGGGGAGAATAATCTCCAGGCAGGCAAGCCGAACCCCAAAGAAGAAGCCCCGAACCCGAAAGATTTGGCCCGGTATGAGGCGGTTCTCAGCAACGCAGAGACAGACTGCCCCCAGGCTCCGTCCAAATCAGAAGATATGGCAAGGCTGGAACGTCTGCTGGAGGAAGAGGCAGAGCCCAACGCTCCCAAGACCCCTGAGATATCCCACCTGGAACGGCTGCTGGAAGATGAGCACCCCCAGGCTCCCACGGCCTCTGAATCTGAGAACTCCCGCCTGGAAAGGCTTTTCAGCGATGAGCAGATGATTGATATCCCCATGGAGTCCGAATCCAATCGACTGGCAGCCCTGTTAAAGAAAACGGCAAAAGAAGTGGAAACAGAAGCAGCCCTGGGTATTCCAAGGCCTGAGCATTGGCCATCTGACCTGGCCCGATACGAATGGGTGTTCCGCCTGATTTATGAACATGGCCATCCCCCGACCCCCGAAGACCAGGCATTCTACACCGAGTTTGAAGACCGTCCAGAGTTTGTCCAATACCAACAACGGTTTGAAGATCTGAAAATGATCTACACATAGGAGGAGACAACACATGCAAAAGGTATTCATCGAAACAGCACGGACCCAGGCCTTTATGGAAGCTGCCCGGGACATAACAGACACGGAAAACGGCACCCCAGGCTTGATGATGGCGTGGGGAATCGCCGGGTATGGCAAGACAGAATGTGCGCGACAATATTGCATAGATAGCGGGTCTTTATACATCAAAATTGACAATGGGTGGACCCCCAGAGCCATGCTACAGCGCATATGCCGAACTCTCAATGGTATGGAACCCGGGATCATCGACAAGGCAAAGGACATCATAGAGGAGGAATTTGACAATGGAAATATCCCGGCCCTGGTCATTGACGAGGCCAGCCGGTTGACCATCAACCACATTGAGCATTTCCGGGATATCTTTGACAACACCGGCACCCCCACCATCCTGGTGGGAGAACCGAACATATACTCCCGGGTGGTGGGCCATGCCCCTTTGAAACGGCGTATCCGGAAATATGTGGAGTTCGGCCCGGCCACGGTGGAAGACACCATCATCTTCGGCATCAAATGCTTTAACATCAAGCTGGAACCCGAAGCCGCCATATTGTTGCACAAGATGTCCGCCGGGAACCTTGGATATCTGGAAACATACATGTACGTCCTGCGGAAAAAGACCCGGAAAGCCGGAGTCAACAAGGCCACCCGGGAGATGGTGGAACAGATCCCGTCCCAGGTGAAGGAAGTCACCATCATCAAATAAAATCAAGTAACCCGATTATGTAGAGATCAACCACAACCCACAACAAGGAATTGCACATTAATGAACGGCGCACAAATGATCAGAAATTATGCAGCTGTGAACGGAGTCATCAAGAAAAAAGAGGCCCGGGAAGCGCTGGGAATGGATGAAGAGTTGGTGTCCAGGTCCTTCAGAACCCTGGTGAGGCAGGGAAGCCTGGAGGTAGTGGAACGGGGATTATACCGGTTTATTGAACGCATTGACAAACCCGTGGCAAAAACCACGGACAAGATCTGGCGGGCCATGCGCATGAGTCAGGCCTTCAGCGCCAATGAGATTGCCATGCTCTCCGGTACGTCCACGGCCTATGTGTACAAGCGATTCAGCGTCTACAAGGCGGACGGATATATCAAACCGGCGGGAATCAGGACTACCGGCATCACAGGGCGCATTAAACTGTGGCGGTTGACCCGCAAGGGCAAAAACAAAGCCCAGAACACCAGCACCGAAGTTTACATCCCGGATTCCCTGGTAGTGGCTGCTGTGCACCTTAATCGCTTGGTGTGCTCAGGCCTGGTAATCCGGGACAAGAACGCTGCGGGTCAGGCGTGTGACATTGCTGATGCAATCAAGGAGGCTATTCAGGCGTTGGATATGGAATCGTCAGAATAAGAAACGGCCTGTCGGATGCTGCAACATCCTGGCAGGCTAAAACACAAAAGCAACAAAGACAAATTACCCCGCTCACCCTGTCCAACGCCATGATCTGCGTGGACTGTAAATATATTTTTTAAACCCACAGCCACAGCGCACCTGTCCTAATTGCAGATCAGAGGCTATGGTGCTGATATCCAGCTTGATGAGCTTATGGACCATTTCCGGGTACTTGGGTTTGAGTCAGAATCCGGCAAAGCCTACCGCCTGAACAGCAACTTGCCAGACCCCAAACAGCGCTACATGGACATGATTGAATGTATTTGCCGGGTCATGGGGCTTCCCATGGCCTACGAGGATGTCATGGCCCTGAAACGCTATAAGGCGGCTCGGGTACGATGGGCAAGGCGGGTCAATTGTTCAATCTGATGCAGATGATGATTGTGCACCAGCGTCAAATCAGAAACATCATCCAGCAGCAAAAAGCCCCTTCCCAAACAACAGAAATGGTTTTAGCCGATATTTTTTTCAAACTTAACAATGCATTAAGTTTGATCTTGGGTTAACGCCAAAAATGAGCTGACACAAAAGCCCCTGAAATATTGGAGTTTTCGAAAAATCGCCCGGCTTTTGTGGTCAGCTCAATTTTTTTGTTAGCAATTTAAAATCATTTGTTTCTATCATTACAATGATCATATGTATCAATAATTGGAGCATGTGATGAAAAGATAATAGACAACCTTGTTAGCAATGCTCCCAAAAGTATATAACCTAACAGGATCAAACCTTTCCACTCGCGGCTTTCAAGAAAGGTCAAATGGACATGGTAGCGCCTAATGTTCTCTTCCGCATCTGGTAAATCGGCCCGAAAAAACAATCTTTCCGGAGCACTCCCGCTCTCTCGAAATAGATACCCCAAACCTTGCATCTTTTGCGAGACCGCCTCGAGATCGTGCTCGGCAACAGCAATTGCAATATCAATGATTCCCTTGCCTCCAAGGTCGGGGATTGCCGTACTACCAACATGTTGAACATCAAGGCACTCTGCAATTGCATCCTCAATGCGCGCCTTCTCCACCGAAAACAGGTTTGAAAATGCATCGCGATAGGGTTTAAATACGTATTTTTTTGTCATAATTTTTTAGATAAGAAAATACAGGTAGACCCATTGATATATCCCTCTCTTGAAAAATCTATCCTATACCCCAGCTTCAAGTAGAAATCGGGCACTTGAAAACTCATGGTTGCGACTGTCGTCATCACACATCCCTTTGCTAGACCGTAACTATGAACGTGCTCCATGAGAAGTCTACCTATTCCTCTTTTTCTGTACTCCGCATCCACCCAAAGTTGATCCGTATAAATTGACCCAAAAATGACAGATCCATTGCAACCCGCAAGCACGTTACCACTTTCATCTTTTGCGAAAATGGCAAAGGGATAAGCTGCACCCTGATCAGTCACTTCCTCGTTAATTTTTTTCGTCAGAAAGTCGAGATCTTTTGTCCCTGGACTTTCAGTAATTTCAAACTTCATATTTTTAATATGATCCTATATTAACTATGTGAGTTTTGATGTAACTCACGTTATAGTCAATTAAACTCAATCTTCAAAGAAAAATAAGTTAAGTTTAAAGATGTGCAAAAGTAAAAAATAATTTGGGTTTTTGTCAATTTTGATATGTTGTTAAAAATTTACTATTTTTTATCTTATGCAAATAAGCTTCTGCAAACTTAGGATCTATCTGCAATACAT
>JASFYZ010000284.1:0-6104 GCA_045046665.1 Desulfobacterium sp. | reverse complement strand
TATTTTCAATCTCAAGGGGGATAAATGCCCGTTGTTTGCCAATGCCGATCCGAAGCTTCGCTTCACGCACATAACGGCAAACGGTTGAAAAACCTCCTGTATACCCATGTTCTTTTTTCAACCGCTGGGCGATTCGCGTTGCCGTGTGACGCTGTTTGGGAGGACTATCTTTATCCTCCTTTAACCATTTGTCTATGATGGTCAGATACGGCCCAAGAACAGGATATGGTTGTTGTTGCCTTGATTTGTAATTGCTGTATTCTCCTTTCAACGCCCTTCTGATGGTGTTTCTTGAATGTCCAGTTTCTCTGGATATCTGTTTGATTGATTTGCCGTAAAACCTGTGTGCTGTCCGAATATAGTCATATTGCGACACCTTTAACATCTCCCTATTACCCTCCAGTCTGATTGGTCAATAATCAGACCATTATATCACTGGAAGGTGATTTCTTGGGGGGTCAATTTTCGGTTAGAAATTCCCCTCCAGGGGGGTCAATTTTAGGTTAGCAAAACTATCCCAGTCCCTCGGACACCCGTTTGCTAAAAGTTACGAATAGCCTTGAGGAAAGTCCTGCTGATAACCGGACTCTTGATAGTTGGGGGGAAATGGCCGGAGCAACTGGAAGAACGCTGGCCCGGCTTTTTGTAAAAGAAACAGGGATGACTTTTCGGCAATGGCGCCAGCAGGCAAGACTGATTGAGGCTCTTAGTTTGCTGGCGCAGGGGATGCCGGTTAAAGAAGTGGCCTTTGATGTGGGGTATGAAAGTGTAAGCGCCTTTATCCATATGTTCAGAAAGTCGTTAGGCTGTACTCCAGGGCAATTTTTTGGTTCATGATCATGCTGATCGCAGAAAATGATAAAAATGATTCCCAAAGTTTGACTTGCTAATTGCTATATATTGAGCTTTTTTTTGAGTGTCGATACAATATGTCGGCCTTTTTTCCACACCCGTGGGGATGATCCTTTATTTTAAAGATTACTGACAGCAGAACCCCCGGTGGTTGTCCTGACCGGAACATTGGGACCCAAAGGGAAGGGTGAAAATTCCCTCTGACGTTCTCGTTCTGGTCAGGGCAGTCGCCGGGGGCGGCATTATGCCATTTTTATTATTCGCTATGTCGGTGGGTCGACATGATGTTATATAAACCGGGCGATTTCATAGGCGTCCCACACGGCATTCATAACATTCTTGGGCGAACGGCAATCCCCAATGCGATACACCCGGTAGGGGGCGCCGTCAAGCGCATCTGCAAGGCGGGTCTCTGGGGTCATGCCTATGGCCAGGGCAACGGTGTCCGTGGCAAGGGTTGTTAAAGCGCCGTTTTCGGACATCAATGCCACCTCTGTTTCTGTGATGTGGTCCAATCGGGTTGAGGTAAGAATCTCAACCCCGAATCGCTTCATCAGATCCATGGTCATCATTTTCACCTGGGTGGGAACAGATGCGCCACCGGCCATGACCTGGGGAAGCATCTCCACCACCGTAACCTTTTTATCCTTTTCCGCAAGCCAGATGGCCACCTCACACCCGGCAAGTCCCCCGCCGATGACCACCACATTGTTCCCCGCAGGTTTTACACCTTTTAAGAGATCCACAGCCGTGATCACCATTTCCTGATCCATGCCGGGAAGGGGCGGAACCACGGGGTGGGCACCGGTGGCCACAAGGACGACATCCGGTGACAGGGCCGCCATTTTTTCCTTTGTCATGGCTGAATTCATCTGTACCGTTACTCCGGTTTTCTCCATTTGACGCTCATACCAGGCCAGCAGGTGGCGAAGATCTCTTTTAAAATCAGGGACAGCGGCCTGGTTCACCGTGCCGCCCAGGGCATCTTCCTTTTCATGGAGGGTGACCCGATGCCCCCTAAGGCTTGCAACCCGGGCCGCCTCCATGCCGGCAATGCCGCCGCCCACCACCATGATATTAAGTGGTTTAAGGGCCGGGGTGAGACGATAGGCCGCCTCCCTTCCCGATGCGGGGTTCAGGGCGCAGGAGATGTTTCTAAATTTTGAATAGGCCTCAAAGCAGCCATCATAACATCCCACACATGGCCGGATGTCTTCGGGCTCACCAAATTGGAGTTTGTCCACCCATTGGGGGTCAGCCAAAAGGCCCCGGCCAATGGCGGCAATGTCCATGTCGCCCCCGGCCACGGCCTTTGCCGCCACTTCTGGTTTGTCCAGACGTCCCACGCCGATGACGGGGATGTTCACCGCCGCCTTGGCCTGGGCTGCCATGTCCGCCATGCATCCATGTTTCTGATAGATGGGCGGGTGGGGCCAGTAATGGCTTTCATAGCAGCCTGCATCCACATGGAGGGCGTCAAAACCGGCTGTTTCCAGCCTGCGAGCCATTTCGATCCCTTCTGGCACGTCCCTTCCCACTTCGGTGTAGACTTCCCCGGGCAGTGCGCCGTGCCCGGCATCTTTGAGATAATGTTTCAGGCCAAACCGGTACACCACGGCCAGCTTGTCACCCACCTTGTTTCTGATCTCGTCCAGGCATTCCACAGGAAACCGCAGGCGGTTTTCAAGGGAACCGCCGTAGATGTCGGTTCGCCGGTTCCACAGTGATGTGGTGAACTCGTCAAACAGATACCCTTCGTGGCCATGGAGTTCAATGCCATCCACGCCAGCCAGGGCAAGCCTTTCGGCGGTTTCTCCCATGGCCGTGACAATGGCTTTGATCTCTTCAATGGTCAGGGCCTTGCAGGTGATGGAGGGATCCCAGAAGTTGGTGTTTTCCGATGGGGAGACACAGGGTCCCCGGAGAATGGAGGGAAATGTGACCCGTCCGAATCCCGCAGACAGCTGGACAAACACTCGGGTGCCGAAGCTGTGGGCGGCATCGCACAATTCCCCCAGGTAGTTGAGGGAACTTTCCTGGATCATGGGAGTGCTCTCTTCCAGATGCTCCACCTGGTTTTCAACCTTGAACACCGAGCAGATGAGCATGCCAACGCCGTTGCGGGCCCGCTCCAGGTAATAATCCACCACACGGCGGTTCAGGGTGCCGTCGGATGCGGTCATATATTCAACACCCATGGGGGCCATGGCAATGCGGTTTTTAAGTTTTATCTTTCCAACCATCTGGGGTTGGAACAATGCCTTATATTCATTCATATCTTTCTCCGATGATGTCGCGAATAAAAATTGATTTCATGGGGCTGTGGTCACCACTTTTTTCGAACAGCCAGCTTGCTGATTACGAATCAGCTGCTGAGGAATGAGTCCGAAATAACTTTTCCATTTCGGAGGCGGGGACAGATTTAAAAATCTGTCCCCTATGTCGGTGTCCATAAATAACTTGGACAATAATGGTTTATATTGAGTGTGATTACACAATGATCCTCAATAAAAATGTACAAATAACTTAAGGACGAGCACTATGCGCATTATATAGGGGGTTAGAGAGAAATCAATCGGGAAGGTACTGCTGACTCCAGCTTTCCGAGGCCACACCCGAGGCGATCATCTCGTTGGTTTCCGTGTTAGTGTACCCCAGGTTTGCCAGGATTTCCCGGGTTTCTTTGCCATATTTTTCCGCAGGCGGCGGTACGGTGAGGGCTGCGTATTGCGGCCGGATGGAGCAGGGTGCAATGATGTCGATGCGATGTCCGCTGGGGTGATCATCATACCGGGTAAACTGAAAGGTGGACCCACTGCCGTGGGGGTCGGTTTCATTGTGGCTTGAGTATTGTTCCCTAAGGGTGCTCAAGGTGCCAAGTTCCGTTGCACCCACATTGATGTCATTAAGGGCTTTGACCCAGTGGGCCTTGTCCCGGCTTTTGAACTTTTCCACCAGAAAGGCTTCCAGCTCTTCAAAGGAAACCGCGGCGATACCCTGCAATCCGTCAATGGCCTCAAGGATTTCTGCCGTCTGGGTCATCATGCCCATGAAAAACCAGCCGTCCATGGCCTGGTAACAGCGGTAAAGGGGACCATCTCCCTTAATATGTCTGCCACTGGGTTCATTAAAAGGGGGGCACCCTTCATAGTCGTAGGTGAAGGGTGCCTGGAGCAGTTGGCCGCAGGCGGCAAGGGAGGTGCGTGCCACGTCGGTGGACCCAGTTTTCTGTCGTTTGTACAATGCCGTTGCCACGGCAAAAGCTCCGGCAAAACCGGTGAGCACATCAATGGTGCCAAGGTGGGCATGCTCTTCCGGTGTTTTGATGGAGCCACCGAACCGGGGCATGATGCCCGTTGCCGCCTGGACCAGATCGTCATAGCCTACATAGTCGCTTCGGGGGCCCTGTTTGGGGCCGCCCCAGCAGTCCAGATGGAACAAAATGGCATTGGGGTTGATGGTGTTAAGGCTTTCAAGGTCAATACCCAAGGGGGCCAACTGGCGATGGGGGCCATTGTATGTGATCACATCGGCCCATTCCACCAGTTTGTTGAAGGCTTCCCGTCCTTTTTCCGACTTGATGTCCATGAGAATACTTTTTTTCCCCCGGTGTACCTGCAGACCGATGAGTACTGTATTCCAGGGGTCAAAGGTGGGTTTCACGGAATAGAGCTTGATTACCTCGGCACCGAATCGACCCAGGGTATTTCCCACGGTGGGTCCTGCAATGACGTTGGTCATGTCCAGTATTTTGACGCCAGTAAGCCAGTTGTGCTCCCGGGAAAACGTAATATCCGTGGAAGGGGGTGTCTGTCGGGTCTTGATGTCTGCAAGAATTTCATCTCTGTGTTCGTCGGGCCGGGGTGCCGGGGTGCCGGTGGCGGCAAATTCGGCACAGCTGTCAAGCCATGCCACGGGGCCTGCCTGCCTTTTTTTGCCAAATTTGGGGTCCATCACCTCATGGACCAGTCCGGAGGCCAGGGCATGGTTGCTGTTGAGCCACTCCTTTGTGTAGCGATGGGCAGACACCGGCACATTGGCCTTGCCGAAAAGGGTTTCCCACTCAAAACTGGTCCTTTCAAGGAATTTTTCCGCCATGAGTTTGGAAATTTTTTCCGCCCAGGGCTTGGTCAATGGATAGAGGCCAAGGGCGGAGTCGAGGCCTTCTGGCCATTGGCTGGAGGGAAGGTACCAATCTTCCAGGTCGGGCAGTCCCATCTCTCTTACTTTTTCATAGAGGTCCATGGCCTTGAGGGTTTTGTGGCAGTGATTCACGTGGCAGGTGGCCACCACATACACGGGGCGACCATCCTTGCAGAAATAGCTCCGGTAAAAGGGATCCATGAACTCCTGGAGGTCATCATAGGCCATGTCCAGGGGGATTCCCGCTTTTTTTCTACGATCAATTTCGTGCTCCCTCAGGGAAAAATACCGGGGCGGGCAATTTTCAATGTACATGGAGTTGTACACCAGCCCCTCCATGAGGGCGGCGGCAATGGGCACCTCAATGGTGTCGCCGTGGCCACAGGTTTCCCGGGCGTGCAACGCCAGGGATGCCGCTGTGGCGGCCAGCATGGCGGCATAGCCAGATGCCAGAGTCAAGGGGGAAAAGGAAGTATTGATACCCATTAGTACCCTGTTCAACCCCATGTCGGTGAACTGGCCGCTGGCGGCGGCAATAACCCCCTCCCAGGCCTGGATGTGGGCTCTCTCCTTGTCCTGGGCGGAAAATCCGGGAAGGGATATGTACACCAGGCGGGGATTAATGTAGTGGGCTGTCTGCGCATCCAAACCCAGTTTTGCCATGACGCCGGGTCTGAAATTTTCGATGAGTACATCGGCCGTTGCAATGAGATCCCGGGCAATGGTGAGATCCGTCGGGGTCTTCAGGTCCAGAATGATGCTTTTTTTACGACGGTTCAAGGTGTCCATGGCGGGTGATTTCCAGCAGGGCCCTCCTGGCGGATCAATGCGGATTACCTCCGCGCCCTGGTCTGCCAGCATGGCGGCCGTTGCAGGACCGGCAACATATTGACCGAAATCCAGTACACGAATATCTTCTAAGGGCAGGGTCATGACATCTCCTTACGATGGGGGTGACAAAATTGATTGGTGGTTTTGACGAAAATTAAACGTTTACTCGATGTTTAAGTTTTTTTAAACCTTTAATATGATTATATAATATCACTTAGTCTTTTAAATGAATATTTTGTTGGTATGGTTTTTAATATTAATAATATCAATGACTTGTA
>JASFYZ010000283.1:0-4959 GCA_045046665.1 Desulfobacterium sp. | reverse complement strand
CCGATACTGCTGCCATAAAAAATGCCCCCCAAAGGCTTTTTATAGACATGGTTCTATACTTTGACCACTTTGGGGACGGATCAGGCCTTTGTCATTAGCATTTTTATCAACCCTGCTTTATGCACGGGCCATTGGCAAAAACACAAACCTGATACCGTTATACCACCAAACTGACCGGGGTGACCAAAGTTAGACCCAAGTCTCTTTTTATATAAAAATCAATAAGCACCCCCCTGAGTCTTTAGCCCAGGGGGTGTTGACTATTCATAGCCACGTAATTTCCGGATCTCTCGTTGTTTCTTGGCAAGCAAGTCAAAGGAAAGATTGGAGTCACTACTCTGTTCTGCTATTTTTATTTTAGTTGTAAGACTATTTTCGCTTTTGTTCCAGATCTTTACAACTCTATTTATCAAAAAAACTGCTTTTTCATACACATGTTCCACATCGGGAATTTCCACTATGGAGAGGGAGGCCACCAAGCGTCGCTGCGCATCGGTTTCCAACATTTCCATGACCCGGGGTACCATTTCCTCATCTCCTTCTACTCCAAGCACATACCCACCGATTTCCTTAAGTTGCCGGGAATAGAAACACGCCAGCACCCCCCTGTCCCGAATCTCTGCTCTGATCTGGGGAAATTGCAACATCATGGAAAGCATCTGCTTTTCTCTACGCATGGACCCCTGTTCCAAGTCCGTTCCCCCCTCAACTATTTCATCCCTGTGGGGGATGTAAGACGGGGCAGAACCCTCCCCGGATGCCAGAAAAGCTATCCTCACCTTTTCCAAAACAGCCGATTCATCAATGCTCAATGTCTGGGAGAGTTCATGGATATAAAGAGACCGTGCCGCAGGGTCATCCACCCGGGCAAGGTGATCCTTCATCTCTTCTATAATCTTTATTTTCCCCTCCACGGAGAGACCAAATTGATCCACTGCGGATCGGGTCAGAAAGGGAATTACGGACATGGCCCCTTTTGCACATGCCTCAAAGGCCGCTTTTCCATTGCGTTGCACAAATGAATCCGGATCTTGCCCCTGGGGTAAAATAACAATCCGGACGTCCAACCCCTCTTTTAAAAAGGTTCCAATGCTTCTTTTTGCCGCATTAATACCGGCCTTGTCTGAATCAAATACCAAAAAAGCCCTGGAGGCAGCCCCCTTCAACAGCCTGACATGAGACTCTGACAGGGCCGTACCAAGGGTGGCCACGCAATTTTTAATGCCATATTGATAAAGGGAGATAAAATCAAAGTATCCTTCAACAATATAAACAGCATCTTCCTGTCTGCAATAGGGCTTGGAAAGATGAAAGCCATAAAGAATCCTGCCCTTGCTGTACACAGGGGTTTCTGGAGAGTTGAGGTATTTGGGAACGTCATCACCCATCACCCGACCGCCAAATCCAGCCACCTGGCGCGTGACATCAAAAATGGGGAACATGATCCTGTTACGGAAACGGTCATAATATCCCGCTGTTTCCCTGCGGCTGAGCACAAATCCCGATGCTTCGGCCATCATCTTTGTCACCTTGTTTTTTTTTAAAAACAATACCATGTCATCCCAGCTATTCGGGGAGTATCCAAGGTTGAGCTGTTCAATGGTGTCATGAGTAATGCCCCGTTCTTCAAGGTAATGCCGGGCCTGCTCTCCAGAGGGTGCCTGGGTCAGAAGGTGGGTATAATGAGCCATTACCTGCTGGTTCAACCGATAAAGCCCCTCCCGCATCACCATGTGCCTCTCTTTCTCAGGACTTAACGGTTCTGTTTCAATGACAATTCCACACTTTTGCCCTGACATTTTTACAGCTTCGGGAAAGGAGATACCATGATACTTCATCAGATAAGAGAACACATTTCCCCCGGCACCGCATCCAAAGCAGTAAAAAATCTGCTTATGGGGACTCACGGAAAAAGAAGAAGTTTTCTCAGAATGAAATGGACACAATCCAAAGTAATTCATTCCTGATTTTTTCAGCATAACAGACTCCGATATCACAGAAACAATATCGGTGGCTGCTGAAATTCGGGAAATAATTTCTTCGGGAATACGCATGGGATTGGGCTGGCTCCAAAAATTTAGTCTTAAGTATCATGGCAAGGCGATGTGCTTCACCAGTGCCAACAACGCGCACCAAAGCACACTCCAAAAACACCCCATGGGTTCGACACTGGGGCATCACAAAACTTTAAAAATAATTACTGGTCACCGGATGTCAATACGCTGCACAAACACAAAGGCCCGGAAAGCCCCATATTTCATGCAACTGAATCGTTGGAATTGCTCGAATTTAGAGTGTCCCTTTACTGGAGAGGGTGCCGTCGACCCTCTCATCCAGACGGCAGGCGGCGTTCATTGCACGCCCCAGGGCCTTGAAAATAGATTCAATGATATGGTGTTCATTTTCACCATAATCACAACTGATATGAAGATTTAACCCTGCCTGGACACTGAACGCCCGGAAAAATTCCTTGGCAAGATATGCATCAAAGGGTCCAACAGATCGAATGGTTTCAGGAAGACGATACACCAGGTAGGGTCGATTGGAAAGATCCACATTGACCCTGCTGAAGGCTTCATCCATGGGAACCTCCCCGGCCCCGTAACGGGAAATGCCATGCCGATCACCCAGGGCTTTGGAAATTGCCTGGCCCAGCACCAGACCGGTGTCCTCCACAGTGTGATGGTAATCCACCTCCAGATCCCCTTGCACTGTGAGGGTGAGATCAAAAAAACCATGGACGGTGAAAAGTGTGAGCATGTGGTCAAAAAAGCCAATACCCGTGGACACACGAGATTTTCCTGTCCCATCTATATTGATCTCAATATCTATCTTTGTCTCTCTGGTTTCCCTTGTCAGTGATGCAGTACGAACCATTTAAATTAACCTTGCAAAGCATTAGTGGTTATAATATATTTCTTTTTTTTATTTTTATTGTCATCATTTTTTTATCTCTGTTAAATTCACAGAGTCTTTAAATGTACAAAAAAAAATAACATTGTGTCAAACGGTTTTTTAACATCATCAATTCTGATTTTGGCCGTCCAGGGCAATTTATGGACACTTTCACATTTCAAGTCAAAATCAGAATGCCTGTTTAATCTCTGGGTATTTGGCATAATTACCAGAGATATTATATATTTGGGACGTGGCTCCAAGGTGGATCTTTTTGCTGATCAGGCAAACTTTTATTGAGATACTTTTTGGGGATTACGTCACACAACAAATGAGGTTTTTTATTAAATGACATCACAATTGTCCGATGCCTATAAGCTTGAAAATCAAGATCATGATAAAATCATATCCCCCGAAGCAACCATTGAGAACTTTAAAAACAACTCCATCAAAGCGGGATTAAACATTCTCAAGGAAACCCGGCGCATTGATAACGGACGTCTGGATATTCCCGTATATTTCAGCGTATGCGGCCACGATGCCCATGCCCTCACCGGTACAAAAAAACAGATGGGCAAAGGGGTCACCCCCACGCTTGCCGAGGCCAGTGCCGTCATGGAGCTTGCCGAACGTTTCAGCCTTTATCGCTTTAAAACAGCCCCTGAAAACATAAAAAAAGGGACACAAAGCAGTGTGACATCCCCCCTGCCCTTTTCCCTGATTGCCGCCTCGGTCCTGGATGACCGGGAAGAGATCATGGATATATCAGAAGAAATTTTTTCAACGATGCCTTTTCAATGGGTCAAGGCCTACAATGTCACCCGGGACAAAGAGATGGATATCCCCCTGGACTGGTTTTTCATGATCAATGAGTTCAACGGGTCATCTGCGGGAAACTGCTTTGAAGAAGCCGTTTGCCAAGGGGCCTGTGAAATTGTGGAGCGTCATGTTTCTGCCATCATATGCAAAGAAAAAAAATCCATACCATATATTGATCCCCAATCGGTGACCAACCCGACGACCCAGGAACTCATTACAAAATTCACATCCGCAGGCATCAAACTTTATATAAATGATTTTACACTCAACACGGGGATACCCACGGTGGGGGTGCTGGCCTATGATCCTGCCACCTTTCCTGAAACCAGTGAAATCGTCTGGACCGCTGGCACCGCAGCCAGTCCGGATAAGGCCCTGAGCCGGGCTCTGACCGAGGTGGCCCAACTGGCCGGGGATTTCAACACCCCCTCCAACTATGTGGCCAGTGGACTGCCCAAATTCACAAACCTTGACCAGGCAGATTACATTATCAATCCCCTGGATAATCACACCGGAGAGATGGTGGCCCTCTCAGATCTCCCCGATATATCCAGCGCCAATATCCGGGATGAAATAGAGACACTTACCCGGGAACTGTCACGGCTGGGCTTTGAACTTATAGTCCTTAACACCACGGACCCACAGCTTAACGTTCCGGCCTGTTATACCATGGTGCCGGGGACCTCTTTCAGGGAACGGGCTGAGAACAGCAGCATTGTCATGTTCTGCGCCAAACACATTTATGAAAACAATTCCCCCATGGTAGCCCTGTCCCAACTTGAAAAAATATCAGACATGCTCCCCCATCAGTATTTTATTTCATTTTATCAAGGGCTGTGCCACCTCTCCATGGATGCACCGGACAAGGCCCTGAAACACTTAAAGCAGGCATTGATGGAAGACCCCACAGACCAGGACATTCCCAGTATCTGCTCTTATGCCGGGGTTTGCCTTAAAGAGATGGAACAATATGAAGACGCCCTGACCCTCCTTGAAAAAGGCATTGCCCTGGACAATGAACGGGAAGACATCTTCAACCTCATGGGATTTTGCCACTTCATGCTCAAGCAGCATCCGGAATCCATTGCCTGTTTTCACAAGGTTCTGGTACTGAAACCCGGCTCGGCCATTGACCATGCCAGCATTGCATCCAATTACCGGGAGATGGGAGAAAAAGAAAAGGCCATGGATTTTTATGAGATGGCCTTGGCCATTGACCCTGGCCTGGATTTTGCCAGGACAAAT